>RFIF01000324.1 GCA_003695655.1 Cyanobacteria bacterium J069 | reverse complement strand
GCGCGGCACATTACCCGGTAAAAATTGCTTGACGCAACACTAGGTTGACTGACAAAACATCGACATGGGCGGCTAGAAACCGCGCTAACCAGCGCAAAATCCGCCAGAGCCGCTGGCCTCGCTATGTGAACGCAGGTTGAACGATAAATCCGAGTTGGCGAAGGGCGGATTTACTCGGTCAGCGGCAGTCTCAACAGCTCTGGACAAAAGTTTTGTCGGCCCATCTGGTTCTAGTGATATATTGATGAACCCGTCCGTTGAATTTTGAAATGCAAGCATCCTTTCAAACGTCTCCTTCAAGCATGAAACTTCATGTTTGAGCATAATCTTCAAGCTTATAGAACGACTGGAATTGTTCATCACTATTGCCAACTACTTCAATTGCAGCCTGCCGAACGCACAATTCTGGAGCTACTCCGACATGAATGGTCGAGCATGAAAATGTTGGATATTGGCGTAGGAGGCGGACGCACCACCCTCCATTTTTCTCGTTCGGTTCGAGAATATGTGGGGATTGATTATGCTAAAGAAATGATTGCAGCTTGCCAGAAGCGCTTTTTACCCTCTTCTCAGTCAAGGGTTTTTGAAGTGGTCGATGCCAGAGACATGCGACAGTTTGCCAATCATTCTTTCGACTTCATTCTATTTAGTTTTAATGGAATTGATAGCCTTTCTCATGAGGATCGGTTGCAAGTGCTTCAAGAAATTAGCCGCATCGGCAAGCCAGGAGGCTACTTCTTCTTCTCAAGCCATAATCTCCAGGGACTGGAACGAGAATTTAACTGGCAGAACCAGATTAGCTTTAATCCTCTAAAAACCTATGTCAACCTGGTTATGTTTACCCTGCTGCGCGGCTTCAATCGTTCAGTTTCTATGCAGCAGATCAAACAATCCGATCATCAGATCATTCAAGACGAATCTCATAATTTTCGCTTAAAGCAATATTATATTAGACCTCAAGCACAGCTCCATCAGCTAGAAGCAGATTTTAGCAACGTCCAGATCTATTCCTGGAAAAGTGGTTTAGAAATCACAACTCAAACAGAGTTAAGTGCTAATACGGATATGTGGCTTTATTATCTTTGTCGGTTTAAAGAAACAGCACTTGATCAGTAAATGGATATCAATAAACGTAAGATTCAAACACCTGTGTCGCCCTGGCAGCGGGTGGCTCAGGGTTGGAAATCTGGTTTTTAACTTAATCCATCTAAATTAAATAAAATTGATCGGAAACTGCATCAATCTATTGCTTAAACTGCCTGTAGAACAGCATCGCTTGAGGGAAATAGCAGGAACTTGATGAGGTCTTGATTGCTAACTTTGCAGCAGCTTTTCCTGCATGAGGCGAGCCACCATTGCGGCCCGTGAAGACACGCCCAGTTTGTTGAAAATTCGCCGCAGATAAGTAGACACAGTGCAGGGGCTAATCTCAAGCCTGCTGCTGATCGTTTTGTTGGGCAGTCCCTGGGCAATCAGCCGGGCGATCGCCAATTCACGAGGACTTAAACAAATCGACTTTGGATCAGCCTGCTTTCGACGGATGACATAGAGTTCTGTTTCGTCAATCGTCAGCTCAAGCAGAACTTCATTAACAGCTTCTGCGGTTTCCTGAAGCACCTTAATCGGTGTCCAGGAAGCTGCTGCTTGGCTCAGTAAATGGATGAGTGATTCTTGCTCAAATCGATTCAGATTAGGGGAATCTGAAAAAAAGTTATTCATCCCTCGGATATCAGTCATATCACCTAAAAGCTTAGACACAGTAGATCGTCAATGTAATGTAGAGCTTTAGAACCTTTAGAGAGTGTTTGCAACAACTCGCTGTTTGTAACAACGCGCACCAGCCCTCCCCCAATTCCCTCTAAAAAGCGGAGTTCGAGCCGGGATTATGAGCTGATTTCATCCCTGATTAAGGGAAACTAGGGGCGATCGCCCAGTGCTTAATATTCCAGGCTATCCCTATTAAACATCTCTTGAAAACGCCAACAGGAAGGCAATCAGTGACTCTAGATTTTACCTTTGATTCTGTGACGGCAGGTTTTTCGATTCGTATCAACTGTTCTGTCAGGCGAGCCAGGTGTTGGTTTAACTGTCAGGATAATTCAGCTTTAGCTAATGACTGGACTGCCTAAAACAAACTACTTTGAGAGGTAAATTGTCCAGCAGTAAGTCAGGCTTTCGATCAGTCAATTCTTATTTAAGCGGCGACTGAAGTCAACCGCAATCACCCGCGGGGGTACTCCCCGCCTTAGCGTCCTCCAAATAGAGGTCATCACTTTGGATGACCCCAAATCAACGTCATCTAAAGATGTGACTAATCAAGTCGTTCTCCAGAAGTTATAGCTATAGATGAACCGCATTTCTATTGGGAGTGACGCAATGTTGGACGGAGAAACTCGACAACACGAACTCACAAATGAGTTTGAATTTGAAAGTGAATTTGAATATGAACTGCAAAACGAATACGAAGTTCAGCACGAATATGAAGGCGAAGAGTTTTTGGGTGGTTTGGTAAGCGGCGCGATGAACGCGCTAGGTCTAGGAGAAGGCGAAAGTGAATACGAAGGTGAATATGAAAGCGAAGCCTTCCTCAGCACTGTGCGCAAGCTGGCGGGCCGGCTAAAGCCCATTCTGCCCAAAATGATTCCCCATGTAACTCGGCTGATCGGAACGGCCCTCGGTGGGCCAAAGCTCGGCGCAACCCTGGGTCAAGTCATGCGCGAGAGCGAGTATGAATTTGAGTATGAAACAGGGGGGCAGTTTGAGTTTGAAGGAGAACTAGCGGGTGAATTTGAGTATGAAACCGCACCCCAAATGGAAGCCGTGGCCGAAGCGCTGGCAGGGGCTGCGGTCAAAGCTCAAAACGAAGCTGAGGCCGAGGCCTATGCTGGGGCAGCCGTGACCCGCGTGCTTTCCTCTAAGTCTGCGGCCGTGCAAAAGCAGATTCCGGCGATCGTCAAGGCATCAGCGCAACTGACCCGAGGATTCCGGCAGCATCCCAGCAGCCGTATCCTGGTGCGCACGCTGCCGACGATTGTGCAGCGTACGGGGCAAGCCCTCACCCAAAAGGCTGCGCAAGGACAGCCAATCACGCGCCCAGTGGTGGCTCAGGTGATGGCCACCCAGACGCGCAACACTCTCAAAAATCCCCTGGCTACGGCCAAACTGATTGCCAATTCTGCCAAAGCTGCTCAAAAAGTGACGCAGCCGACTCCGACTGCCCGGAAGAAAGTCCGGGGTTGATGAGGCTGGTGAGCATGACCGTTTTCCATCAAAACCTATCTACAAAGGAGACATCCACTCATGTATCAGTACGAACTTGAAACACTGGATCGCGAACTGGAATCGGAATTTGAAACAGCCGTCATGGGCGAAAGCGATCGCGAATACGAGTACGAATATGAAAGCGAAGAGTTTTTGCCGCTGCTTGCTCCGGTGCTAAAACTGGCTGCACCGATGGCCATTCGGGCGATCGGCGGGCTGTTTCGGCGGCGGCGGCGCAGACCGGGACAGCGCGAATTCGAGATGGAGTTTGAAACGCCCCTGAACGAATTTGAGATGGAAGGGGAATACGAAGGCGATCCGTTTATTGGCAATCTGCTGCGGGGTTTGGGCAGTGCTTTTGGCGGCGACGGTGAGTTTGAGTACGAGTTTGAGTTTGAGCAGTCTCCCGAAGCGCTGCCCGAATTTGAAACTGCGCCGGCTAACGAGTATGAAGTGATGGCAGAGCATCTGGCCCACATGGCCGCTAATAGCCAGAGCGAGGCGGAAGCAGAAGCCTTTATTGGCGCATTGATTCCGATGGTGGCTCGGGGACTGAGCGCAGCGGCACCCGTCATCTCTCGCATTGCTCCCCAGATTATTCGTCCTATGGCCCTGGCGGGGCGGGCGCTGTTGCAAGATCCCAAGACGCGCCAACTGGTTCGCACCTTTCCGACGATCGCCCGCAGCAGCATGGCTACCCTGGCACAGCGAGTCGCAAAAGGACAGCCCGTAAATGCCCGTGTGGCAGCACGGACGGTCGCTGGCAATGTGGCGCAGGTGTTGGGCAATCCTCGCCGCACTTCTGCCGTCATGAGGCGATCGCGCCAGATTCACAGCCGCCAGTGTAACTGTGGGGCACGCCGACGGGCACGACTGTAGGCAGCCCTTAAGTCCATATGGTTACGTCAGCAGGCAATGGGTCGGAATGCAACCGGGAGTTGTGGCATGAATGGGTTAATGAATGGATTTAGGAACGAGGCGGACGCCTATCGGGCCACCCGACAGGCACTGGCAGAGCTATATCGGGAGACAACTCCCAATCATACGGCTCTCGATTCCTTTGTCGAGCCGCCCAACCTCGATCCCTGGCTGCGGGCGCAGGCGGTTAACGTGGTGCGGCATGTAGAAGCACTGCGCCCTTTTCGTCCGGGTGAGTTTGGCACCGATGCGGCCAGCCCCAGCGATGCGCATCTTGATGCGGCAAACCAACTGATTGCGCGGTTGCGATCGCACCTCCAGGGGGTGTCCAAAACCGTCTCTGGCAGCGCTCAGGCGGCGATCGCCCAGCCCGCCACAGCTCATTTACAACAGATGATCGCCCGCAAGGATCAGGCCCATGATCTGGTGCGAAAAATCGAGCAAATCTGGGACTTTTATTTTGAGCTGTTTGGGCAGCGGCAGAGCCAGTTTGGCACCTGGCTGTTGGGGTGCGATCGCATCGCCCTCGACTGCTACCAGGATGTGTATATGGGGCTGGGCAAGGCGCTGTCAATTCCGGCACCGCCGCCCTTCTCCTATGTCAAAACGGGGTTTTCGCCCGCCACCTTCCGGCGCGGCATTCCGCTCACCAAGCTGAGTCAGCAGTTGAATCCGTTTCCGCTGATCCAACTGCCCTATCACCGCCTGGTGAACCCCTGGACGCTGGGGGCGATTTTGCACGAAGTCGCCCACAACCTGCAAACCGATTTGGGATTGCGGCAAACCCTGCCTAAGGCGATCGCCCACCGCTTGCTGAAAGCCGGTCTGTCGCCCGAAGTGGCGGGAGTCTGGACGAAGTGGCACAGCGAAACCTTTGCGGATATGTCGGGGTTGTTGCTAGGCGGCCCCTACATCGTCGCCTCGCTGATGGACATTGCCTCGCGATCGCCCCAAAGCACGCTGTTCTTTCATCCTGGTGCGCCCCATCCCACGCCCTACCTGCGCGTGTTCATCAGCACCGAGCTTCTGCGGCGGATGGGCTTTCCCAAAATGGCAGACGACTACAACCGCATCTGGAAGCGCCTGTATCCCAATCCCCGCGCGGGCAACATTCCGCCGGCCGTGCTGCAAACCTTCGACCGGGCCCACAAGCTGGTGGTCGATACCATCTGCTACACGCCCTACGCCGAACTAGGCGGGCGATCGCTGGCGGCAGTCACCGGCTTCAAACCGCACCACCAGCAAATCATCGAAGAAGCCGGACAGCGGCTGGCCAAAGGCAACGATCCGGGCATCGTCCCCGAACGCTTCCTAATTTGTGCCAGCCGCCATGCGCTGGATCGGCGGCTGGCCCCACCAGGCGTCATTACTGAAAACTTCTATAAGGCTTTAGCAAGGAGATAGCGCAGCATGAACCGAGATAGATACACGCTTCGAGGGCGTGTGGTCAAAAACCAAAACCAATATGAAGCTGGCATCCGCGTCGAACTTCACGACAAAGATCGGCAATACGACGATCTGATTGGCATTTCTCGAACGGATACCCAGGGCTACTTTGAAATCTCCTTCACGGAGGAAGACTTTCGCCAAGATCCGGGAGAAACAGAACCAACACCCGATGTGTATTTCAAACTCTTTCAGGACAGCGAGTTCTTGGGAGAAACGGCAGTTCAGCCCAATTTCTCCCTAGAGCCATTTTCTAAGGCTGATCCCAACAAGCCTGATGATAAAAATGCTGGAGAGGTTCCTGGCCCATATGCAGTTCAGCGAGAAGGTGTTCAGCGAGAAGGTGAGCAAACAAGCTATCAAGTCGAACTGCTGAGGCTGATAGAGCCGGATGATCAGCAACCTGAGCGCCCCCCGGCCCAGCCTCCCAAAGATCCTCCTGGGCAGCTACAAATCGTAGACGTGCTGCCCAGCCTGGATCAAATCCACCGGACAGGCAGAATGGCATCGGTTTCCTCGTCCAGCAATGCCGGGGGTGGCGACCTGCAAGGCATTGTGGAAAGCGCCCTGGGCAACATTTTGGGGCATACGCAGCGAACCGACGACCCCAAAACCCTGGTGAACACGCTAACCCAGACCTTCACTGCTCGTCAGGTAGACGGCCGCACAGTGTATGACTGGAATCCGCAAACCGCCAGCGTTCGTGCGTCTGACCTAGGTGGCGGCATCACCGGAGCGCAGGCCAGCCTCTATCACCGGGCAAAAACGGCAATTCAAGACGGCATTCGGTTGCTGAATGCACTTACGCCGCTGAAGCCCTCTGCCGACCGCGAAAACATGGAAGCCACCCGCGCCATCATCCGCACCGAAATGCAGGAACTCCTGGCAGAACTGGGCGCACGGGGCGGCCCCCGCATCTTGCGAGTAGACAACCTGTTTCAACTGCTGCTGGGCAAAGACGTGGACAGTGGCAATCAGCGCCTGGGCGGTCAGCTTAAGAAACTGGCGGAATATTTGGGGCTGGTGCGCGGACAGATCAACACCGTCGAAGAGGAGCAAAACTATAGCAACTTCCTGACGCTGAAGGATTATCTGCAATCGCTGCGGCGGAGTTGGGTGGACTACAAGCACACTCAGCAATCCAGCGCTGGAGCCTACATTGGCACGCAGTTGGTGCGGCTGTCGCAAGCGCTGGCGGTGGTGGCCGAGTCGGTGCAAGAGGTCTACCGAATCATGGAGCTATTTTTCCTAGGCCCCGAAGAGCGGCTGTCGGTCTACATCGACTTCACTCGCGCTCAGGCCAGTGAGAGCCGTGGAGAGCCTACCTACGGTTCTCCTCGCTACGCATTTCCACTACCGGATGGCACGGGATATCCGCTTGAGGAAACGGCTAAATTACGCGACTCGATGACCGTGGAGGGGCTGCTGAACTGGGTCTGGCGATTTGCCTCTGAAGAGGGGCCGCTGCTGGCAAAATCGGGCGGCAAGCTGGGCATTCGGGTGATTTTTGAAACGAGCGATCGCCTCATGGTGCTGACCCAAGCCGCCACCTATGCGCCCATTCCCAACGCCGCATTCCGGCGCGAAGGCGTGATTCGGGCACTGCGCGACCTGGCTTACCAGCTTTATCAGGTGCGCCAACTGGCGGAGCAAGTAACATTGCCCTCTGGCGACACGCCCGACGATCGCGATTGATCTCCGATGACAGCAAATGTAGCAAATGTAATGGCGAATCGCTCGGTAAGAATGAACCAACAGCCAGAACAGTAATAACGGTCAAAACCTGTGAAGTCTGAGCTGGCAAACCGCAATCCCTAACTCCACAAATTCCTGACTAAGCTCTTGTTCGAGGAGAAAATCCAATGACAACCACCGGAGAAAATCAAAGTTTACTCGACCGCATTGCGGCGTTAAAAGAAGCGCTGGTCGATCAGCTCGGGCCGCAGTTGATTCAAAATCCCCAGCTTGCCGACGCGCTGACCCAACGTATCGAAGATATGTTAGCCCAGGCCACCACCGTCGATCCGGCGGCTCCGCTGCCTGCGGACGGCGGGCTGGCAGAGCTGATTGGTCTGGGCAAAGACGCCGCCAAAGTGGTCAACGACACGCGCCTGCCGCAGGGCGTCGAAGACTACGACGAACAAGTGGCGAGCGATCGCGTCTTATCCGTCGCGGATCTTTACTATCTCTATCAGATGGAAACCGTCGGCGTGTTTCGCGTGATTCGCAAGCTGCAAGAGCTGTTCGATGCTGGCGCAGTGCGGCTTTCGACGGGCGACGGAGCCTACGGTCTCTATCGGTTCGATCGCCGCAGCATTCTTCGCTACGCCGAGCGCAGCCGAATGCAAACCTATCGCCGCGTCTTTGGCTACACCACCACGCCACCCATGCCCAGCGCCAAGCCAAACACCCAGTTCCACGGTATGTTCACGCAGTTCATCAACAGTGTGGCGGCCTTCTGGCGCGACAAGCGCATTTCGGACGTGATCCGCGAACGCGCCTACGACCCCAGCTTTGGCAGCATCGCCACCGTGCGCCGCGCCGGACTGGATCTGCGCAACAACCTCAAATGGAATTCCTACGGCCATGTCAACGTGTTTCGGATTGAAACCCTGCAACTGCTGGACGAAGCCTTCCGCATCCTCGCGGCAGAGGACGTGCGCCGCCTGTTTGGAGCCGACAACGCCTGGGACGTGGTGGAAGAGGTGATGCTGCGCTACTTCAATAAAAACGTCAACGCCTCCCAGCGCCACCGCATGGCCACATCAGGACGGGCCATCATCCGCTGGCTGGCACAAAAGTACATCCTCAACAGCTCGCGGGCCGAGTTTGAAGCCCTGCTGCGCGAGGTCGCCGATGTCTCCGAAGAATGGCTCACCAGTGCCGAAGGCCTGGGCATCGCCTTTCGTGGGCACACCCAGCGCGTTGTACCGATCAACGCCAGCCAAAACGGCGGCGTGGCTCCCCTGCGAGCGGGTCAGGGCTAAGGGGCGATCGCCCCCAGCACCGATCTCCCTCCCACTCGGACGCTAGATTTTGGATTGTGGATTGGAAAGTGCTGAATCACCATCGGTTCAGTATTTCCATCCGCAGTCGAAAATCGGCAAATTGGCGATAACGCTCGCCCACGGCTTGATACAGCATGAGCTTCAACCCTGACCCCTAACCCCTAACCCCTAACTGTAATGACAGATTAAGTTAGCATACGCATATAGAGTTTTAGTGTGACAGATG
>RFIF01000323.1 GCA_003695655.1 Cyanobacteria bacterium J069 | reverse complement strand
GGGGCAGGGGTCAGGAGTCAGGTCGGTGTTTAAGGAAATTCGCGGCAGAGGTGGCGATCGCCCTCATTCAGGTCTGGATTTGTTTTCAGGTAATCCTGAAGCCAGCCGCAGCCATTGCGCATCAAGTCTAAGTCAAGAAAAGCATCCATATTCCAGACCACGGCCACTCGGTCTTCTCCACCCGACACCACCGTTTTACCATCTGGGCCAAAGGCAATCGATCGCACGCCCGAATCATGTCCTTGGAGCTTGAGCAAGCGCCCGCTGGCTCGGTTCCAAAGTGTCACGGTGTTGTCCATGTTGCCCACTGCAACTTGCTGGCCGTCCGGACTGATTGCCACTCGCGATAGCCCCAATCCGTCTACTTCAACCGTTTCCAGCAGTTCTCCAGCACGGCTCCACCGCCTAATTTTGCGATCGCGCCCTGTGGACACCAGCCAGCTCCCATCCGGGCTGAACGCGACTCCCCACACCGCTGCCTCGTGATCTGCCAGGGTTAGCTGTGGTTTGCTGGACAGCTCACCCTCAGCTTCCACAGCCCAAACTTTAACCGTTCGGTCAATTGCCGCCGTGGCCACCTGCCGACCATCCGGGCTGAAGGCCAGGCTCCAGATTCGCGAAGCCGGATGAGCAGGAATAGACTGGTGTAACTCGAATGAGCCATCTGCTCGGCGCTTCCAAAACCGCAGGACCCCATCGTCTCCCGCAGAGGCAATGAGCTGACCATCCGGGCTATACTCCACACTCATAATCGAAGCCGTGTGACCTGAGAGCGCCGTCGTGGTCAGGCTTTTCAGATCGAGCAAGTAGAGGTTGGTATCAGCACTGCCTAAGGCTAGGGTTTTACCATCGGGAGCAAATGTGCCAGAGAACAGCCGCTCCGGCAGATAGAATTGATTGACCAATGAACCATCGGATTGCCAGAGGTGAACCTGCGTTCCTGCAATGGTTGCTAATAAAGGCAACCCTCTAGGGGCTTGCGGCATATAGGCAACTTGATCGATGACTCCTGGCAGCCCGCTGAGGGGCACTGCAAAGGGCGACTGTCTCCAGAGCTTGACCTGACCGTCTTCCGATGCGGAAGCAACCGTTTGGTTATCCGCCGCGATCGCCACACTCCGAACGACGGCCCGATGCCCTTGAAATGTTCTCAGCAAGGTTCCGCTACTCCGCCAGAGCTTGACCGTGCGATCGGCACTGGCAGACGCTAGGGTGTTGCCATCTGGGCTAAAGCGAACTTGGAGAACCTCAGCGGTATGTCCTGCTAACGTTTTGGAGAGGCGGCCAGCGCGGTTCCAAAGCCGGATTTGATTATCGCCGCTGCCTGTGGCAATCAGTTGTCCACCAGGACTGTACGCCACGCTCCACACGGGTGCGTCGCTGACTTGAACCGTGCGAATCAAGGTTCCCTCAATCGTCCAAAATGTCAGATCTCCGTTGGTACTGCCCGCCACAATCTGCTGCCCGTCTGGACGAATAGCGGCTTGCCAGATGGCGGCGATGTTGCCTGTCAGGGTGCGAATCAGGCTGCCATCGCTGGTGCGCCAGAGTTTCAGGGTGCGATCGCCACTTGCAGACACCAAAAGGCGACTATCAGGGCTAAACGCCACGTTCCACACCGGGGCAGTGTGTCCTTTTAGCATCAGATTAACCGTGCCGTCCAGCGTCCACAATTGCACCGAGCCATCGACATTGGCCGCCGCCACATATTGGCTGTTAGGGCTAATGCGGATGCCGTGGGGCGTGGCGCTGGTGGGCAAAGTGTTTACCAGCGTTCCGTCAGGCTTCCAGAGTTTGACCGTGCGATCGGTGCCGCCCGTAGCAATCCACTGACCATCGGCACTCTGGTCTACGCCCAAGACACCACCCTGATGACCAACCAGCCGATTCGTTTCGTCAGCACCCTGAACCGCTTGCTCCAAGGTATCGTGGGTTGTCTGATCGAGGCTGCGGCGCAGGGTGGGGTTGAGGAATAGCAGCGATTGAAATTTGCGGCGGGCCTGGAGCGCTTGCAGCAGCGCATCCAGCCGCTGGTTCGACGCATAGTTGCCCTTCGAGGCAGAGGCGATCGCCCGCACCTCATTCATCGCCGACTGCTGATAGGCGCTCAGCGCTGCCACGCTGGCCATCACAGCCGCCCCCAAAGCCACGCCCATGCCCACCAGCAAACGCCGCTGGCGACGGGAACTCTGCCGCTCTAGCGCCAGTCGGGCTTCCACTTCTCGCAGCCGTTCGGCCTCTAGCTGCTGCTGCACGATGCGCCGATCGAGTCCCTGGCTGGCCGCCAAAAACTGATAGTCCACATCGCTCAAGCTTTTGCCCTGGGCCCAGTCCACTGCCGCCTGAAGCGCCTGCCCCCGCAGCAGCCGCGACTCATCCCGAAAGGCAGACGCAACCCAGGCATTGAGCGTCTGGGCATAGGGTCGCAGCCGATCAAGCTGGGTGGCGACCCAGGCTTCGTCAAACACTGCCCGATAGATGGCATTTTTGACGCGCAAGCTCCCGTTGTGTTTTTCCACCAGACCGGAGAGGAGGAGTTCGGACTGTTC
>RFIF01000029.1 GCA_003695655.1 Cyanobacteria bacterium J069 | reverse complement strand
GGGTTAGGGGTCAGGGGTTAGGGGTTAGGCAAGCCCAAGTCTCGATTTTCGAGCGCTGCAAGGTACGCCACGACATCTGTAGCTTTCCTGCGCTCTACCGCTCGCGTGAAATAGTGGAGACCGCAATAGGCAATAGAGCATTTCCAAAAAGATGCGATCGCAAGGCACCTGTAAGGCATCGGCAATGGCATCGGTAAGGTCAATCAACACGATGTATAACTGCCTAAAGCGGCCAAGTTGCCATTGTTCTAATTGCTCGGAAATAGCATTAATAGCATTATCCCCGACATGCGGCTGATGCTGCTTGGGGGCATGGTCTGGCAGGCTACGGGCTTGCGGCATTACATATCTCTCCGGGTGTAACGCTCCTGATACCTTAATTTGGGTACTTGACTTTTGTCCCGATATCTCAGCCTTTCACAATTGCCCCCACAACTCCTAATTACCGCAGTGCGTAGTCGGGCTGATAGTCCACCATTTCAACTTCGTTGCCGTCGGGATCGGTGACATAGAGCCGCAGCCGCGTTTCGGGCGAGGTGTAGGTGTAATATTCGATGCCGTGCTTTTCCAGGTGCGATCGCATTGCTTCGGCATCCTCAATCACAAAGCCGACATGGTTAAACCCAGCACTGGCATAGGCGCGATGAGCCGCCGCAGGCTCATGGGCATTGTTCAGCGATATATAAAACTGTTCGTTGCCCAGGTGAACCCAGCGATCGCCCTCATAGCTGCCCGCTGCCCGCACGTACCAATCGGGAAACAGCGTTTGATAAAACCGCTGGCTCGCTGCCAAATCCTGACAAGACAGATTGACATGTTCCATCCGTTTAAAATTCATGACTGCCTCCAGTCATTGGGTGAGGAGTGTGGTGCTTGGCTCTTTTTGGCAATGGCGATGGTTCAGGGCTGATGCTGGGCTGTAAAAGGGCGATCGCCAAAGTCAGAAAGAGCCTACTCTTTAATCATACTCATAATGAGTTTATATAAGCATTCCTCCGACAGGTTCCCCCGCCACTCGCTGGAGGGTTCAGGGTTGATTGCAAGACTGGACTGTTAATCTTCAGCGCCGAACTTTTGACCGCTGGCATGATTTCTGGTGGCAAAGCCCAAAATTCCCGCCAGCAGCACCCAGTTCAGCACGTTCACCCGCGAGTCATAGAGCGGCACATCGAACAGCGCAAACCCGATGCTGCTAAAGAAACCGACAAGATAGCCGAAAAGGATGCCGCGTTCTGGTGCTTTCAGGTGTCGCGCCAAAAATTGCCGCACGCCGCGATAGCAAATACGCCCCACCAGCAGCGTCAGCAGCAGCATTGCCGGCAGTCCCGCCTCCACTGCCAGCATTAGCCAGAGGTTGTGAGCGTGGGAAATGCCCTGAAAATCCGACAGTGCCATGAGATCGGGCGTCAGGTAGTCGGCATAGACGAACTTGTAGTTGCCCAACCCCCAGCCGAGCCAGGGGCGATCGCCAATCATCTGCACTGCTGCGCCCCATAGTTTCATTCGCGGATCGTCGGCCCAGGTCGAGAATTGGAGCGATCGCCCGCCAATACCGATCAGCGCCGCGCCGCCCACCATCAGCACCAGTCCGCCCAGCGCCGCCGCCACCGTTTTCCAGCTCGACCGCGCCACCATCAGCGCCAAGCACAACAGTTGCAACACCGCCAGTAGCAGGGCATTGCGCGACCCTGAGCAAAAAATGCCCAGCAGATTGAGCAACGTGGCCCCGGAGATCAGGCGCAGGGAAACCGATTGGAGAGCGTTTGCGAGAAAGTCGGGTGTCGGTTTTGCCTCAGGCTGACGGCTTGAATCCTCGGAATTGCCTAGATCCAGCGCGTTGGGGGGTGCTGCGGCTCGATCTAGCGCCAGCCGATAGAGGATTAGCCCCAGCCCCAGCCCCATCACCAGCACCAAAAAGCTGCCCATGGCGTTGGGATGCTCAAACATCACCATTGCTCGACCCTTGTGCGGAGCAGAGCGAATCCAGAAAAAGGGCGGAAAATGTCGCCACCAGCGGGGCATCCGGGGAATTTTGATGATGTATTCAACGAGGCTGATCAAGTTGATGGGAATCGTGACCAGAATTAGCCCCAGGGCAATTTGGGCAAGGCGATCGACGCTCGTCAACAGATACGGCAGAATGGCAAAAAACAGGAAATAGGGCCAAAAATTTGCCAGTTGCAAAAACGCCTCGCCCCGGTTGTGGGCAAACAGCGCACTCAGCAGCAGCAGCCCGCTTAGCAGCAGCAATCCGTTGCGCGTCAGCCCGTCTAGCCCCGCCCGCCGGAACCGCTGCCACAGCCGCGCCGTAGTGACCATCATGCCCAGTAATCCCAGATAGGAAACATAGGGCATGGTCACCAGGCTGACCCAAAACAGATACCACTCAGAACGGAAGAAGAGCGATCGCCTGAGCAAACTGGAGGGCGATCGCCATGAAAATCTAACAGACCCCTTTGGCACCTCTGGCACCTCTCAGTAGGCCCCTTCTCCAGACAGCACCACCCACACCGTCCGCATCAGGATATACAAATCCAGCCATACCGACCAGTTGCGGACATAATAAGCATCCAGATTCACCCGCTCTTTATAAGACAGGTTGTTGCGTCCTGATACCTGCCACAGACCCGTCAACCCTGGCGTCACCTTGGTATACAGCGCAAACTTGTCACCGTAGCGGGGAATTTCCTCATTCACGATCGGGCGCGGCCCCACCAGGCTCATTTCCCCTCGCAGGATGTTCCAGAGCTGGGGCAGTTCATCCAGGCTGGTCTGCCGCAAAAATCGACCGACGCGGGTGACGCGCGGGTCGCGGCGCAGCTTGTGGTCGCGTTCCCAGGAGCGGCGCAGTTTAGGATGGGCCTCTAAATAGTCCTGCAAGACCTGATCAGCGTTTTGCACCATCGAGCGAAATTTCCACGCTTTGAACGACTCGCCATTCTGGCCAATGCGGATCTGTCCATAAAAAATTGGGCCGGGCGAATCAAGCCGAATCAGCAGGGCAATCAGCACGATGAACGGCAGCACCAGCAACCCGCCAAACAGCGTGATCAGCCGATCGAGCGCAAACTTTGCCAGGCGCGGCCCCGGCAACAGCAATTGCTGTCGCACCTCCAGCCCCAGGATGCCGCCCATGTCTCGCGCTTCAACCCAGAGGCTGGAAAAGTCGAACAGATCCGGAATAATCAGCAGGTGAGCAAAGGTCTGGGTATATTGCTCGATCACGTTCAGCAGGCGGACGCGGGGCACGCCGGGCATAGCCACGATGGCGTAGGGAATGCGGCGCGACTTTGCCAGCACCGGAGCCAGGTCGATACCGCCCATCACCGGAACGCCGTGCAGAGAGCCGTGCTTCGCTGGATCATCGTCTAGCACGACGACGGGCCGCAGCCCAATGCGGGGACGCTGTTGCAGCGTGCGCACCACCATTTCACCCGTTTTGCCAGCGCCCAGCACAACCACCGGATAGCCCCACCAGCGCTTGCGGGCAAACCAGTGTCGGGTGAGCGATCGCCCCAGCAGCACCAGCAAAATAGACAATACCCAGGCGATTACAAAAATGGCGCGTGAGTAAACTTCGCCATCCTGTCGCAAAAAAATTGTCACGCCCAGCAAAAAATACACCAGGCTAGTGCCGATGCTGACGCAGCGCAGCTCATCCACGGGGCTTTGGGCCACACCGGGATACAGTCCAATTGCTGCATACACCACCACAAACAGCCCCATCAGCGGCAGCAGTTGCCAGTAGAGGATCGGCTGAAATTTGCCGTCGAGAAACCAGCGCAGATAAACGCTGATAACACCTGCAAAGCTCAGCATCAGCAAATCAGAGCCGACCATGCCCACCAGCGTGGGCACCGTGCGGGTGGAAATGCTCAAAGCAGATAGCGCCGGGCGTAGGGTGCGGTTCAGTTGCATTGGGTTCCGTTACTCCTCACGCTATTACTTTAGGGGATCTTTAGGTCATCCCCGCTGAAATTTGGCCCATTGCTGATCCACAAATTGCTGTAGCTCAGCCTGAAAGCGCTCTGGGCTAAATCGTTCGGCGTTTTGGCGCGAGTCGATTGGGTGGAATTTCAGGTCGCCCGCTTCGAGCGATCGCACTGCCGCCATCACCGCCGCCACCGTTTGTTCTGGCATCAGGATGCCCGTCTTGCCAGGAATCACCGTCTCCGCCGCGCCGCCGCGCCCATAGGCAATCACGGGCGCACCCGCCGCCTGGGCTTCCACCATGGCAATGCCAAAGTCTTCCTCGGCAGGATAAACAAACGCCTTGCAGCGCTGCATGTAGTCGCGCACCACGTCATCTGGCTGCTGGCCGAGTAGACGCACGGTCGGCCCCGCAAGTGCCGCCACGCGCCGAAATTCTGACCCGTCGCCAATCACCACCAGCGGCAAGCCCAATTTAGTGAACGCCTCTACTACCAAGTCCACCCGCTTGTAGGGCACAAAGCGCGACAGCGTGAAGTAAAAGTCCTCGCGTGATATCTTTGGCGAGAACCGATCGATCGCAACGGGCGGATAGATTACCTTTGCTGGCCGCCGATAGGTTTTCCAAATGCGGCGGGCGACAAACCGGGAATTTGCAATGAAATGATCGACTCGGTTGGCACAGGTCACATCCCACAGGCGCAGGTAGTGGAGAATCGTTTGGGCGATCGCCGCTTTGGGGCCGCGCAGCCGCGCCTCCTGAAAATACTGCTGCTGCATTTCCCAGCCATAGCGGATTGGCGTATGCACATAGCTAATATGAAGCTGGTCAGCCCGCGTGATCACACCCTTGGCCACAGCATGGTGACTCGACAAGATCACGTCATAAGGCGACAGGTCAAACTGCTCGATCGCCAGCGGCATCAGCGGCAAATATGCCCGGAAGCGCGGATTGGCCAGGGGAAAATGTTGCAAAAACGAAGTCGTCACCGGGCGCTGCTGAATGAAGAAGCGCAGATCATCTGGTAAAAAATCCACCAGGCTAAACAAATCGGCATCGGGATAAAGCTGCAACATCTGCTCACACACCCGCTCCGACCCGGCGTAGGTGACCAGCCATTCATGGACAACAGCAATCTTCATAGCACAGGTTTCATCGGGCAGGTTTGATGGCGCGGTTTCGTCAGGCAGGTTTCATCGGGCAGGTTTAATGGCGCAGGTTTGATAGCGCAGGTTTGATAGCGCAGGTTTGATAGCGCAGGTTTGATAGCGCAGGTTTGAT
>RFIF01000322.1 GCA_003695655.1 Cyanobacteria bacterium J069 | reverse complement strand
AGTTGAAACGAGTTTTATAGATCTCTGGATGATTTTTCGCGGGCTGCGCCCGCGAAAAATCATCCAACTGCGTAAGCCCTAGGTTTATGGGTTTATGGCTTAACCAAGACCGAAACCCTGGGCAGAAATACCTCAAGCAGCGCCGCTTGACTCACGACCAGCGTTGGAAACGGGCGATCGCCATAGTCTTGCCCCACGGTCAGCGGAAAAATGGGTTGGGACTCCAGCGGCTGCCAGACCGCGCCTGCCGCCTGCACGATCGCCCAAACCGCGGCAATATCCCAGATTTTGGGCGTTGCTTCAACTGCGCCCAATGTTGCGCCCATGGCCACGGTCAGCAGATTATAGGTGGCCACGCCTATCATGCGAACCTTGCAGGGGAAAGGCGGCGGCTGAAGCACCGCAAGGCTGCGGGCACACACATTAAACAAGTGGCTGCCGCTGGGGGCATCGGGGCTAGGGGCGATCGCCTGCCCGTTACAAAAAGCGCCGGTCGGCATTGCCAAACCGCTGCTGCCGGGCCAGTAGCCGTAAAACGACCGCCCCATTGGCGGCAAATGGACATAGCCAAACACGGGCGTCCCACGATAGAGCAGCCCCAGAGAAATGCCCCAAATCGGAATACCCCGCGCAAAATTCGTCGTGCCGTCGAGCGGGTCGATGATCCAGCACCAGTCGTGGCTGGGAAAAATATGCGCCAGTTCTTCGCTAAGTACGCCGTGGTCAGGAAAGGTTTGGGCGATCGCCCCGCGCAGGGTTTCGTCGGCCCAGCGGTCGGCCCGCGTCACCAGGCTGCCATCCGATTTTTCGTCTGCTTGCACCTGTCCAAAATCTTGCAGCAGTTGCTGGCCGACGCGCTGGCTGGTGGTTTCGGCAAAGTTGAGAACAGCGCTCCAAAAGTCCATGAAATTGGGCCCCGAAATCGGGTTTAAGTGGGTTCAAGATTAGGGACGCTTTTGCTGCTGGTTCAGCACTTCCCGCGACACGTAGCCGTCTAGCGTGGGGTCATAAATGCCAAACAGGGAGCCGTCAGCATTGTAGACCTCGATGGGAATTTGGGAGGTTTCACCAACCGTGGCGATCGCCCGCAGCAGTGGATTGAAATGCGCCATGATGGCGGCGTCGGGGTCGGTGTCCTGGGTAGACTGGGTGATGGCGGCGGCTTCTTGCAGCACCCGGTCATAGCTGGGCGTAATCCGCACCTGCATCACGGTTCCCTGCTGGGCATAGGTGCAGACGCGCGGCGTACCGCCACAGTTGCGCTCCAGGTCTTGCTCTGCGGATTGCGCCGCGACTGCCCCCTTGAGTTTTTCCTGAGCAGTCGCCAGGGACGTGCGATAGGACGACAGCAGCGGCTGCACCTGGGGATGCACCGTCGTGCCCACCGCCACCTGCTGGGCGGCGGCCAGCGCTGCCTGCCACTGCTGCACGGCCTGCGACCATTGACCCCGCTGCTCAGCTTGCGCCGCCAAGTCGGCCAGCCGCAGCGCCCGCTGATGGGCAGAGACAGCCGACTCTTCCTGCTGCAATCGAGCGCTACTGTCGAGCAGGCGGGGCTGATACAGCGCCAAAAGCTGCTGCGCCTCCGCATAGGCCATGGCAGTATCGGGAACTTGTTGCAATAGGGCGATCGCCGTGCGCCAGGTGCCGTGCGCCTCCAGTCGTGCATCCAGCGAGGTGGCCGCACCCTGCCGCGCCTCCGCCAGCTCCACCGCCTGCCGCGCTCGATTCACCCAATCTTGGGATTGTTGCTCCAGGGCGATGCGCTGTTCAATAGCGTTTCGGTTTGCGGTATATTCCAGACGCTTTTGCTGAGCCAACGTATAGGCGGGGCTATCTTCGGGGACGGTCTGTAGCTGGGCGATCGCCTGTTCCCAAAGCGCCAGAGCTTGCTGCCACACTTCCAGCGAATGGGGCGGATTCTGAGTCATTTCAACGGCCTCTGTGGCGGCTGCCTGCGCCGACAGCACTTGCCCCAGCACCGCCACCGTTGCCTCGGTCTGCTGTTGCACTTGGGTTGCCGCCGCATAATGACTCGACCACCGGGGCACCCGGCTCAGTCGGTAGCTAGCCTCGGTCAACCGTGTGTACGATGCCGACACATCTTGTAGGGTTGCGCCCTGGCTAAGCTGCACTGACAGCGTTTGGTGCAGTTGCTCAGCGGTCTGTAGCTCGGCACAGCCCCCCAACACACAGGGGCGCGTCAGGGCATAGAGGCTGCCGCCAAACGCCAGCACGGCCACCCCCACCGCCAGGGCGATCGCCATTCGAGACAGCGAGAAGGGTACAGTTTCGCCATCTGCCCACGCTTCATCAGCCGGCTCGGCCTCTGCTGCATTAGTCGCCCCATCAAATAACAGCGCTGCCGCATCAGGCGATGCAAGGAGGAAACCGGATGGCGGCGCGATCTTTTCCGGATCGCCACTGCTAGCAGCCTGGGCGGGATCATGTTCAGGCTGGCTATCCAGCCTGAACTGATGAATAGCGTAGGGCTTGGGCTGAGCGGCCGCCCGTAGATAGAGGCGCACAGGCAAAGGCTGCGACAATGGCAACCTCTCAAAATAAGGGAATTCAGAGCGCGATTCCGAGCTAAGCTCTGGGGCTGAAATCCCGGCGGTAGAATGCTGGGCAGATCGCCGCAGCCAGTCTTCCAAGTGCGCAAAAATTTCGGACGATTCTAGCGGTTCAGGCACACTCTGCTGCACCAGCACCATCAGCACACCCGCTCTCAGGGCGCACTTGACCTGTACAGGCGGCAATGTAGGCAGAGCCTGTCGCAGCATCCTTTGTAGCTGGAGGCTTAGCCGATGCAATTCCGATGGAGGGGTTGCTGTCACCATGCCGTCAATCATGCCCCGTCAATCATGCCGTGGATCAACCGTTTACCAAACCGCTACGCTAGGGTAGAACCCCCATCAAACCTGTGTAATGCAAGAGAGCAGCTTGCTACTGCTACTTTTTACACCAGGACTCAGGTTCAATGGTAAACGCAAGCGACCAATCCTCTGCATGTCATGGACATTTTAATCGTTGAAGACGAAGCCGACATTGCTCAGCTCATCCAGCTTTATCTGGAAAAGGAAGGCTTTGCTTGCCGGGTTTGCAGCGATGGCCAAGCCGCCATCCGTCTGTTTCAGGAACTCCAGCCTGATCTGATTATTTTGGACTTGATGCTGCCGGAGCTAGATGGACTGGAGGTTTGCGCCCGGATTCGCCAAAAGCCCGGCAGCAAAGATCCCTACATTTTGATGCTGACGGCAAAAGGCGAAGAACTGGATCGCATCATTGGACTCTCGACCGGAGCCGATGACTATATGGTGAAGCCCTTTAGCCCGCGTGAACTGGTGGCCCGGGTTCGCGCTTTGCTGCGGCGCACACTGCGTCAGGGCGGACAGACCAAAACTTATCAAACGCAGCATTTCACGGTGGACGTGGATCAGCGTGCTGCTTACCGCCATGCAGATCAGCCGAACACAGCGAAAAAGGGCGAACGGCTGGATCTGACCACACTAGAGTTTGACCTGCTAACGACATTTATGAGCTATCCGGGGCGCGTGTGGAACCGGGCACAACTGATTGAAAAGCTTTGGGGCAGCGACTTTTTTGGCGATGAGCGCGTCGTAGACACGCATATTGCCCGCTTGCGAAAAAAGATCGAATTCGACCCGGCGGCTCCGGCCTTCGTCAAAACGGTAATCGGCGTGGGCTATAAGTTTGAAGATGCTCCAGCTAACTAATGCCTCGCTTGAGACGGCCTTGTTCAAGGCAGTTGTGTGAATGCTTGATCGTCTATCACTGCCGCACAGGACTTACTAGCCGATCGGCCTAGTCCAGGCAGCTTGCTACAAAACTTCTTGCTACAAAACTTCTTGCTACAAAACTTCTTGCTACAAAACTTCTTGCTACAAAACTTCT
>RFIF01000321.1 GCA_003695655.1 Cyanobacteria bacterium J069 | reverse complement strand
GGACAAGCCAGGCCCGCAGAGAACGGCGCAGCCACGCAAAATGGACACGGGGAAAATGAGCATGGGGAAAACGGCAATGGCAGCGCTGCCAAGAACGGCAACGGCAAAAAACCGGACGCTAGCCAGCTCAACGTTGCCCCGGCAATGGTGCCGTTCAACGAATGGAGCGTGACGCGCAAGCTGCGGGTGACGCAGCAGGGCACCTACACCTCGAACTATTACATCAACGCGCAGCCCTGCACGCTGAATGAGCTGCATGAACAGCTTCATCGCTTTCGGATTTATCCCGAAGGCTATAACGTCGTGCTGCAAGGCGACGTCACCAGCATCATTTCCATGAATCCGCGCGAACGGCGGGAAATTATTGACGAGTTGGCGGGCGTGGCGGCGTTTGACCGCAAGATTTCCCAGGCAAAAGACAAGCTCGACGCGGTCAAGGAGCGGGAGGAAAAGTTTCGCATTGTGGAGCGGGAGCTGATCGAACAGCGCGATCGCCTCGCCCAGGATCGCCTCAAGGCAGAGAAATACAAGCGCCTCAAAGCCGAGTTTCAGTCTAAGAGTCAGTGGGAAATAGTGCTGAACTGGCGCAGTCAGGAAAATCAGGCGCGCAAGCTCCAGCAGCAGATTGAAGAGGGCGATCGCTCCCTTTCAGAAACCGCCATCCAACTGACGGCACTGGCAGACGAGGTTCAGCAACTCACCACCGAGCTAGAGCGGCTGAATGCGCGGGTAAAGGCACTGGGTGAAGACGAACAGCTTGCCCTGCAATCGACCCTGGCGACCCACGAAGCCGAACTGCGCCAGCTCCAGCGGCAAGAGCAAGACATCCTGACGGCAAACCGCGACACGATGGCGCAACTTACCCAGGCGCAGCAGACACTCCAGGAGCAAATGCAAGCGCTGGAGCAAGCCTCTGCTGATCAGCAGCGCATCGCAACGCAGGAAATTGCCGCCCTCCAGTCCGCCCGCGATCGCGCTCAGCAGGCGCTGCAAGCCAGCCGGGATCAGTCAAGCACGATCGCCGAGGCGTCGGACGCCTGGGTGCAGGAGCAAGCCGCCCTGCGCCACCAGATGGAAAATTTACTGAACACGCTGGAGCCGCAGCGCACGGAGCAGGCGCGGCTGCAAGAGCGAGTGTCGCAGCTCCGCGCCAAGATTCAGGAGCAAACGGAGGCACTGGGGGCGATCGCCCAGTCGCTGGCCGAAAAGCAAGCAGAGCAATCCTCCACGGAAGCGCAGCGGGCAGAGTCCGAAACCCAGGTGCAGCGCCTCGCCCACGTGCTGGCCGCCGCCGAGCAAGACCTCCGCACCCAGCAGGAAACGCAAACCCGCCTGCTGACCGAGCAGCGTGACAAACAGCGACAGCTCGATCGCCTAGAAGCCCAAACCCAGGCCATGCAAGAAGCGCAGGGCACGGGAGCCAGCCAGGTGATTTTGAATGCGGGCATTGACGGCGTGCATGGACTGGTAGCGCAACTGGGGCGGGTCGATTCGCAATATCAACTGGCGCTGGAAATTGCGGCGGGGGGTCGCCTCGGTAACTTAGTCGTAGAAGACGATCGCATCGCGGCGCGGTGTATCGACCTGCTGAAGCAGCGGCGGGCGGGGCGGGCGACGTTTCTGCCGATGAACAAAATCCGCGTGCCGCAGTTCACAGAAGTTCCCAAGTTCAACCGGCCGGACGGGTTCGTGGACTACGCCGTGAACTTGATCGACTGCGATCGCCGCTTTGAGGACGTGTTTGCTTACGTTTTTGGCAGCACCGTCGTCTTTCGCACGCTAGAACAGGCACGACCGCACTTGGGCAAATATCGCATCGTGACGCTGGACGGCGAACTGCTGGAAACCAGCGGTGCAATGACCGGCGGCAGCATCTCCCAGCGGCAAGGGTCGCTGCGGTTTGGCACGGTGCAGCCTGGAGAATCAGCAGAGGCAACCACTTTGCGCGATCGCCTCTCGGAAATCGACACGATTCTGCGGCGCTGTGAAGGGGCGATCGCCCAGGGCAGCGAAGCCGTCCGCACCCACACCCAATCGCTCAACGAAGCCCGCCAGCAGCAGCGCGACGTGCAGATGCTGGCAAATCAGCTCCAGTCCCAACTGGCGACGCTGGTGACGCAGGAAGGGCAGCTCCGCACCCAGCTTTCCCAAAACCGCCAGGAGCTTGGCCCATCCGAAGAGCGCCTGCAAACGCTGGAGCGTAACCTGCCTGCCCAAGAAGCCGAACTCCAGCGCCAGCGCCAAGTCCTGGCAGACCTGGAGCAATCCCAAACCCACAGCGAGTGGCAGCAGATCCAGGCGACCATTCGCCAGCAGGAAGCCGAACTGGGCGATCGCCAGCTTGCCCTGCGAGCTGCCGAACAGCGCGTACAAGATTTGGAAATTCAGCGGCAGCGCCTTCAAGAGAAAATCGCCCAGCTTACCCAGCGACTGCAAGACCTGCGCGCCCAGCAGACGACGCAAATGCAACAGCGATCTGCGCTGGGGACGCAGCAGACAGCCCTCAGCCAGACGATCGCCCAAACCCGCGCCGCACTGGACTCGCTAGAAGCCTCGCTAGCATCGGAAAAACAGGAGCGCGATCGCACGGAACGACTGTTGCGCGATCGCCAAACTGCCCAGCAGCAAGCCGACTGGCAGCGCCAAAAGCTCCAGGAAACCCAGCAGACCCGCCGCGAAAGCCTGACCGCGCTCCAGGCGGAGCTAGAGGCAAAGCGCGCCGAACTGCCCGACCCGTTGCCCGACCTGCCCGATCCGCTGCCTGACCTGGGCGAATTGCAGCACGAACTGCGATCGCTCCAGCGCCGCATCGAAAACATGGAACCTGTCAACATGCTGGCCCTGGAGGAATACGAGCGCACCCAAGAGCGCCTGGAAGACCTCAGCCAAAAGCTGGGCACGCTAGACGAAGAGCGTAGCGAACTCCTCCTCCGTATCGAAAACTTCACCACCCTGCGCCAGCGTGCCTTCAAAGAAGCCTTCGATGCCGTCAACATCAACTTTCAGTCCATCTTTGCCGAACTGTCTGATGGCGACGGCTACCTGCAAATTGACGATCCTAACAATCCCTTTGGCAGCGGGCTAAATCTAGTTGCCCACCCCAAGGGCAAACCCGTCCGCCGCCTCGCCTCTATGTCCGGGGGCGAAAAATCCCTCACCGCCCTCAGCTTCATCTTTGCGCTCCAGCGCTATCGCCCCTCGCCCTTCTATGCCTTTGACGAGGTGGATATGTTCCTCGATGGCGCAAACGTAGAGCGCTTGTCTCGCATGATCAAGCATCAGGCACAGCAGGCCCAGTTCATCGTTGTCAGCCTCCGCCGACCGATGATCGAAGCCGCCCAGCGCACCATCGGCGTCACCCAGGCCCGAGGAGCCTATACTCAGGTGTTAGGGATTGACCTCCAGCAGAGCGTGTCGGGTTGAGCCAAAGTGCGGAAAGCCGCCCTCAAGACGGACTCATCAAAAGTTCGAGTTTGGCTAAGATTGGCTTAGTATTGATATCTGACCGTATCTACTGTATTCATATTTCAATCGAACTATTTCAAACAGTTCGAGGTTAGGACTCGACAATGACATCTGAACAAATCCGCCAACGCTCAGACCTCCTTGGAACGCAAATCATCACCCGCGACACTGGCAAGCGCCTGGGTGTCGTTAGCCAGCTATGGGTAGATGTCGATCGCCGCGAGGTGGTGGCTATCGGTCTGCGCGAAAGCATTCTGTCGGGCGTGGTGTCTGGCACGCAGCAGATGATGTACCTCACCAACATCCGCCAGATTGGCGATGTGATTTTGGTAGACGATGACTCTGCCGTAGAAGATGAAGTTGAGACCGAAGCCTACAGCAGCTTGATCAATAGTGAAGTGATTACCGAAACAGGTGAGCTTCTAGGCAAGGTGCGAGGCTTCCGGTTCAGCATTGAAGACGGTCAGCTTGAATCCATTATTATTGCGTCAGTCGGCTTTCCCTTCATTCCTGACCAGGTAGTGAGCACCTATGAGCTGTCGATTGAAGAAGTGGTCAGCAGCGGCCCCGATCGCCTGATTGTGTTTGAAGGCGCAGAGCAAAAGATGTCGCAGCTCAGCGTTGGCTTTTTGGAGCGCATCGGCATTGGCCGCCCGCCCTGGGAGCGCGACGAAGAAGACTACATCATGCCCGTGTCTACGTCCAATCAGTTGCCGACGGGCGTGCGGACTCCTGCGCCCCAGCCCCTGCGTGCGCCAGCACGCGAATCCACCTGGGATGACGACACCTGGGAAGAACCCCGTCGCCCGATTCAGGAGCCGCTGCGCCAGCGTCAGCCGGAGCCACTCTATCGCGATGAGCCGGAAGATAACTGGAGCGAAGCGCCCCGTCGCCAGCAGTATGCCGAAGCTTACGAAGATGCCGATGCCTACGAACCTCCGATGAAAGAGGAACTGGATGATGTGTGGGAAGACGATGATAATCCCCAGCCCTATCGCGCACCACAGTTAAATATCCCTGAGCGGCAAAAGGTTGTGGAATATGAGGAAGATGCGGATTATTAGAATAGAAACTAGGAACGAAGTAATTACGGCTCTCCTGGCTTTACGCTGATAAGCGAAACTCATATCAATCTATACACTGGCTTTTATGCTACGTCACCGCTAGAACTTGGATTGGTCGTTAGCGCTTCAGCGCTGAAACGCTGACTACCAGCTAGGGGCTGTCATCAATTGTCTACTTAACATGTCTACTTAACATCAGGTTTCCTGGGAGGTTCAGCCTCTAGCCTGGTTTGTTTAGGCAGGCGCAATACCGCTCACCCCTTAGAGGATGTTTGGAAATACTGAGTCTCTCAGTACAACCTGATTTCAAGTGAGCCTTCGCAGCATCAGTCGAATCATGGCAATGTGAATAAAAGCTTCTG
>RFIF01000320.1 GCA_003695655.1 Cyanobacteria bacterium J069 | reverse complement strand
CTACGGATCGACAGCTATGCATGACAACAAAGTAAGGCTGAGTTCAGATGTTCTGGAAAAGGCGCAGCAAATCGCCGCCGAGTGGGGGCTAAAGAATACTCGCGCCGCAGTAGAGGCAGTGTTTCGCCGCTATGCGGATGATTATCTCCACGGACGAGAGCCGTTCTCCGGCGCGGCTATGGCTCAAAACAACGTCGCACCCTGGACGCCTCCCCGCCGGATAGACTCGTTCAACCTGGCGGGTGGCGGCAGTTGTGAGGCGCTAGACGCCTTAGACGAGCTGCTGGGAGCCTGATAGGGCGATCGCTGTAGGCTTTAGAATGGGAGCCTGAACGCAGAGAGATCTCCCCGCTATGGCTGAATTGGCTGCCTGGCAGCTTCAATTGAGTGAGTCGCTGCCCGCGTGGTTCGTGCAGGCTGTTCAGGCTCATGGGCCAAAAGACGTGCCGGAGGCGATCGCCCTCTATGCGGCACAACTTCTCTGGCAGCGCGGGATTCGCGATCAAACTACGCTGGCGGGCTGGCTCGATCCCAACTGCTACACTCCGGCAAGTCCCTTTGCCTTTGGTGAAGAAATGCACCGGGCTGTAACGCGGCTAAAGGCAGCGTGGGAACAGCAGGAGGCGATCGCCATCTGGGGCGATTTTGATGCCGATGGAATTACCGCCACGTCGGTTTTGTGGGAAGGGCTGGGGCAGTTTTTCCCGCAGAGCGATCGCCTCACATACGTGATTCCCAACCGCCTGATTGAATCTCACGGACTGTCTCACGGCGGCATCGAGCGCCTGGCAGCTACCGGTGTGCGGCTGATCGTCACCTGCGACACGGGCAGCACCAATCTGGACGAAATCGAGCACGCAAATCGCCTGGGCCTGGATGTGATTGTCACCGATCACCATACGCTGCCTGCCCAGCGCCCGCCCGTCACGGCCATCATCAATCCCCGCAGTTTACCGCCAGAGCATCCGCTGGCGACGCTGTCGGGCGTGGCTGTGGCCTACAAGCTGGTGGAAGCGCTGTATGCAACCCTGCCCGAGGTGCCAACTCGCCCTCTCAATTCTTTGCTGGATTTGGTGGCGATCGGGCTGATTGCCGATTTGGTAGAGCTGCGGGGCGATTGTCGCTATTTGGCGCAGCGGGGCATCACGCAGCTTCAGCAAAATCAGGACGTAGCGACCGCTCCCCGACCCGGCGTAGCGATGCTGCTGGAATTTTGTAAACGGACAGGCGATCGCCCCACTGATATTTCCTTTGGGCTGGGGCCACGGATCAACGCCATCAGCCGGATTCAGGGCGATGCTCGCGATGGCGTGGAGCTACTCACCAGCCAGGACGAGTCTCGCTGTCGTCAGCTTGCCGAGGCGACCGAACTGGCCAACACGCGCCGCCGCACCCTCCAGCAAGACTTGGTAAAACAGGTGACGGCCCGGCTCAGTCAGATGGATTTATCTACTACTAGCGTCATTGTGCTGGAAGATCCGCAGTGGTCGGTCGGGGTGCTGGGGCTGGTGGCCGGGCAAATTGCGCAGGAGTATGGACGCCCGACCATTCTGCTCAGCAGCGCCGCCCCGTTACCGGATGCCAAGCCATCGCCACAGACGGACTCCAGCCCCAACCCAGCCTCTTCTAAGGCTTCTCTGCTGGCACGCGGATCGGCACGATCGGTCAATCAGATTGATCTCTATGAGCTGGTTAGCAGTCAGCAGCATTTGCTAACTGGATTTGGTGGGCATCCGCTGGCGGCTGGACTCAGTCTGCCGGTAGACAATATTCCCTTGTTTACGGAAGGGATTAATCGGCAGTTGCGGCAGCAGTCTGGCCGGTCGGGAGCGATCGCCCCTGTCGCACTCCGCGTCGATCTGACGGTGACGGTGGGCGAGCTGGGCAAGGAGCTGTTTCAGGCGCTCAAAATGCTGGAGCCTTGCGGCATGGGCAACCCAGCGCCCAATCTGCTAATTCGCCAGTGCCGATTTGAAAACATCCGTCAGGAAAATATTCGAGATTTTAAGCAGCGCAAGGTTCGCTACATCAAAACCGAGTTTGAAATTGCCGACGCCACCGGGCAGTTTCACGGCGTGTGGTGGGGTCACTATCGCGACGAGATTCCGCCGGGCTGGTGTGATGTGGTGGTGCAGCTAGATGCTAATAGCTACCGCAAACGCTACGAGGTGCGCCTGATGGCAGTTCGTCCGGCGACGGCACAGGCCTTGTCGGTCATAGCTGCCGGACAAGAGGGTCTGCTAGACTGGCGCGGGCAGAAGCATATTCCCGCAGAGCCAGAAAATGCGCTGGTAATGCGCAATTGCCCGACGCGGTGGGATGATTTTCGAGTGTGGCTGCGGCAGGCGCGGCACGACGGCACACCGCTGGCGATCGCCTACAACCCGCCCCCCACAGCAGACCCGCTCGATACCTGGCAAACCCTGGTGGGGCTGGCCAAATATCTCAGTCGTACCGGGCAAATCGCGTCCCGTGCTCAGCTACTCAAGCAGCTTGGCATAGGCGATCGCCCTTTGCGTGCGGGTATCCGAGTATTACAGGCATTCGGTATGACGGTCACGGCTCTCCCTGGAGGGCTGCGATTTGCCTGGGACTCGACCGCGCAGCCCTCGTCTGAACAGTCCCTGTCGGAGTCCCAAGTCAGCCAGGCTATGGACGCCTTCGTTTCGGCGGTTGAGGAGGAGCAGTTTCAGCAGCGCTATTTTGCCACGGTGTCCATTGAGACGATCCGGGCGATCGCCACCCAGCTTGGCAGCGACCCCAACCCCGTCGATCGTCCGACTGCCAGCCGCGAATCCGCAGGTTAGGCGGTGTAGCTATAGCTGCCCACTAGAGAAGACAGCACCGCGTTAAAGGAGGTGCTTGCATTGCGAATATCGTCCCGGCTGGCGAAATGATCAAACCGATGCAGCACGTTGTCTCCGTCCACCAGCAGCAGCGTGGGCAGCGTCGTCAGTCGAAACGTATTCGCCAGCTTAAAGTTTTCATCGGCGTTAATCGTTACCAGCTTAATCTGCCCTTCCCAATCCGCTTGCAGTTGGTTGAGCATCGGGGTCATCAGCCGACACAGCCCACACCACGGAGCCCAAAAATTAATGAGTACGGGTGTGGAAGATTCCAAAACTTCCTGAGAGAAATTGCGTTCATTAACGATGAGTTGCATAGGAGTTTGTAAGAAGAAGGGTTGAAAAATAGAAGGGGATCAACAGGGGATCGTGTTATTACCTTAGATTACCTGTTGCTTGAATCAATAGTGGGTGGGCAACCCAAAATAACCATACAAAAATCGCCACACCTAGATAGGCGGGGCGAAGAAATTCTTTTAGCTCAAGGGTTTGACGACCATCCAGGATTGCTAAGAAAGGAATAATAGAAGTGCGGGATTTGACTGCTTCAAATGCTTCACCGTAGCGCTGAGTCAGGCGGCGATCGCCATGCCATACGCCAAACAGGTGGTGCAAAATCAGCCCTGCCGATGTGACCAGCATAAACGTGGTTCCCAGCCACAGCGTATGGGCAACACACCAAATCACCTGGCCGACCATCTGCGGATGGCGGGTGATACGGATAATTCCAGTCTCATAGAGATGCACCTGGGGTTTCTGAATCGCAGCGACCTCCAAAAGATTAAATGTTGCTGGATAGAGAAAGAGAAAGGAAATTGCCGATAGTGCCCAGACCAGCGGCTCAATGCCAGGTAGCCCTTGCACATTCCACAGGCGCAACCCGTCATAGCGGTGCTGGATGAAATAGATGATAAGCAACGTCGCCAGAGGTAGACTGACCAGGGCAAACAGGACTCGATATGGTCGCGCCCCAACCCGCTTTTCGGCATAAGGGCGCAGGGCGGCCAGTCCGCTGTGGGCGATCGCAAAGCCCACCAAAAGTCCAAACATTACAAGATGGCTGGAAGTCAACCAGTCGTCGCTCATGAGATCGGGAGTTGATGATAACAATGACTAAAATTGCTAAGACAAAATGGCTAGAACCAGGATTGCTAGAACCAGGATCGCCAGATTTTAAGTAAGCCTACCCAGGGATCAAGACTGGGAAGCAAGAGCGGGGATCAAAACTGGAGATCAAAATTGGGGATCAAAACTGCCTTCGTGTTTCAGAATACAGGTTCCTGCATACTCAGCCAATGCTAGTTTGGACAAAATGGGTAGATCTCCTACTGGGCGCACCTAGCGGTTGGGGGAGTAGAGATAGAGGGTTAAGAGGATGTTTGGAAATACTGAGTCTCTCAGTACAACCTGATTTCAAGTGAGCCTTCGCAGCATCAGTCGAATCATGGCAATGTGAATAAAAGCTTCTG
>RFIF01000319.1 GCA_003695655.1 Cyanobacteria bacterium J069 | reverse complement strand
CTTATGGACTTGCGATCGCAGCGACGGCAGGGCATTTTGTTTATCCATCGCCGGGGCCACAGCACCTTCGTGTCTTGCCGCAGTTGCGGGTATGTGATGAACTGCCCCCACTGCGACATTTCGCTGACCTATCACCAGGTGCAGGCAGACGGATATGAATCGTTGCGCTGCCACTACTGCGGTTATGGACAACCCCAGCCGGACCACTGTCCTGCCTGTGCATCGCCCTATCTCAAGCACTTTGGCAGCGGCTCCCAGCGGGTGGTGCAGGAATTGGCTCGGGAATTGCCCGATTTGCGCTGTTTGCGGTTTGACAGCGACACGACGCGCGCCAAGGGCAGCCATCGGGCGCTGCTGACGCGGTTTGCTCAGGGCGAGGCTGATCTGCTCGTTGGCACGCAGATGTTGACCAAGGGCATTGACCTGCCGCAGGTGACGCTGGTGGGCGTGGTGTCGGCCGACGGGCTGCTGCACCTGGCGGACTATCGCGCCAGCGAGCGGGCGTTTCAGGTGTTGCTCCAGGTGGCGGGGCGAGCCGGGCGCGGCGCAGAACCAGGGCGCGTGATTATGCAGACCTACTCGCCAGAGCATCCCGTGATCGAAGCCGTGCGGCAGCACGCCTACGAACCTTTTGCCCAGCAAGAGCTAACCCATCGGCAAGAACTGGGCTATCCGCCTTATCGATCGCTGGTTTTGCTCCGCATTAGCGGCATGGACAATGTCGCCGTCAAGCACACCGCCGAGACGCTGGCCGCCCAACTGCATCAGCAGCTTCCCCAAATTGCTCTGCTGGGGCCAGCTCCAGCGGCGATCGCCCGCGTGGCCAATCGCTATCGCTGGCAAATCTTACTAAAAGGCAATGAGCTGTCCGATGCCGATCGCGGTCTGTTGATCAGCCTGCGATCGCACGTCCCCGCCAGCGTCAGCCTGACGATTGATGTTGACCCGCTGAATTTGATGTGAGGGAGTGTGGGAGTGATGGAGTGACAGGGTTTTAGAGTGTCGGGGTGACGGGGTGTCGCAGCAAAGAGCATTGGGTAGTCTTTCTCTCTCCCTCTCTCCCCCTCTCCTCATCTCATCATCCCAACACTCCATCACCTTATCACTCTCACTTCTTCCGCTTCGCAGCCTCCCGCTGGCGGCGGATGTTGGCAGCAATTACGGAGCGATCGATGGGGAACCCGGCTACTGGCACCACCTGATACTGGCGTTCTTCTTCCAGCTTCTTTAGTTCGGTGTAATCGACCCAGTGGATGCAGTCTACCGGGCAGGTGTCGATCGCCTCTTGAATCACCTCTTCCGAGTCGGCGTCTTGGCGGATGACGCGCGATCGCCCATAGTCTGGCTCGATGAAGAAAGTATGGCGGGCGACATGGGCACAGTGTTTGCAGCCGATACAGGTCACTTCGTCTACATACACCCCTTTTTGGCGCACTTCGCCACCCAGCTCCGGCTCAAACCCGGTGCGATCGGGTGCATCTCGCCAGTCGCCCCCCAGTTCTGGCTCCAAGCCAGTGGGTTCAGTCCAGCCTGGTTCTGAGGGAGAGAAGTTGTCCATAAAACCCCCTTAAAGTCATGAACGGGTAGACAAGGGCGATCGCCCCTACCCACTCCACTACTCGCGGCTGCCCCATCCGACAGCTCAATACCCCTAACTACACCAGCCAAATACGCAAAAGGTCAGCACTCTGGCTGACCCTTTAGCCTTTAGAATGCCGCGAATCAAACCAGCGGGTTAGGCACTCCAGCGCTGCACCACTAGACGGATCGAGCCATCAGCCTGGCGCTGCTCTTCAGCTACCTGAAAGCCCTGGCGAGTCGTCTCTTTGACCACACTGTGATAGGCGTAGCGCTGGGTGACGCGGTTCAAAAAGCCGTCTACCGAGAGGGGCTGCTGCCAATATTGCAGATCAGACACCAGAGCATACTCCTGACCATTCCAGCTAAAGCCGACATCGTAGCCATTTTCTTGCTCGATGACCACTTCGGCGTTGTGGGTTTGTCCACGATAGCCACGCACGGGCTGGGGGCCAGCTTTCCACTCCACGCCCAGATCGGTCAGAGCTTGCTGGAGAGAGGTCAAATCGCGGAGCTGAGTTTTGATTTGGCTGAAGTGTGACATAAGGGTTTTGCTAACTGAACCAAAGAACAAAAGGGGAGCGAAAGAAAAGGAGCGAAAGCAATCTGCCAAAGAATTGGCAATGTGAATCGAGACGGGCGCAGCCTACCACTCGCTGAAGGCTGACTGAGACTGGGTCGAAGATACCGTATTTGGTTGGGCAAAAAACTCGGAAGTAGGCTCATGGCTGACCACCTGCCCAAGCTGAGCTTCGATCGCAGCAGTCACCTCGGCGCAGGAAGCTCCAATAATGCCAGTGACCTTTTCCTGCACGCGACCGTCAGGATAAATGATGAATTCCAGCGTTTCCATGCGTTCAGTGAACCCTTAGCGAACGGAACTTTTGTTAAACCTGAACCCAAACAGCTTAAGCAAATGTACTTATCATCGGGGACTTATCGCTCAAGACTTGTCGCTCAAGCTAAGCCAGCTATCAAATAAGCCAATTATAAAATTGTGAAACCGATCGAATGTGAAACCGATCGAATTGACCTGAAGCGTTAAGCCTGCAAAAACATGACAGATCTCATTTTGGGCAAATCTCGCCTCAGGTAGATTTAAAAGAATCGACTTGATTCAAACATCTGTCGAATCAAATTGAATCAACTAGAGACAAATCGCAACTAAAGTTTGCAGAAAAGATAGTAGCGACTCTTGTTGTTAGTG
>RFIF01000028.1 GCA_003695655.1 Cyanobacteria bacterium J069 | reverse complement strand
GGGTTAGGGGTTAGGGGCTAGGTAAAGGAAGCTTTTCAAATTATCGCTCCCTCTCCCCCGCTCCCCCTCCCTCCCGCTCTCCTTCTCCTACCCACACTCTGCCAAACGCCCCTGCTCTGACACAGGCAGGCTGCGGCGATAGTCTTGCAGCAAATGACAGCCCAGGCCCAGCAAATGATCCAGATCGTTCATTTGGGTCATCTGCCAGAGCAAAATCGTGCGGTCGTTGCTGGCGGTGGCCAGGGTTTGTCCGTCGGGGCTGAAGGTGGCAGCATTGACGCCGTCGCGATGGCCGCGCAGCGTGCTGATCAGCGTGCCGTCCAGCGTCCAGAATTTGACCGTGCCGTCGTAGCTGGCGGTGGCTAGGGTTTGCCCGTCGGGGCTAAAATCCACATACAGCACGCCGTCGCTGTGTCCTTCTAGCGTGGTCAGTAGCGTACCGTCCGGCTGCCAGAGCTTCACCGTGTTGTCGTAGCTGGCCGTGGCGATCGCCCGACCATCGGGGCTAAAGCTGACATGATAAATTTTGCCGCTGTGGCCGCGCAGGGTGCGGAGCTTTTTGCCATCGGCATTCCAGAGGATGACCACCTTATCGGTGCCGCTGGTGGCCAGGGTTTGCCCGTCGCGGCTATAGTCCACGCTGAGCACGCTGCCACGATGTCCCTGGAGCACGTTAACCAGGCGGCCGTCAGTTTGCCAAAGGCGCACCATGCCGTCGTCGCTGGCAGAGGCTAGCTGGTTGCGGCTGGGCGAAAAGGCGACTTCGTTGACGGCGGCGGTGTGCCCGGTGAGGGTATGCAGCAGTTGCCCTGTGCGATTCCATAGCTTGACGGTGCGATCGCCACTCGCCGAGGCCAGGGTTTGATTGTCGGGGCTGAAGGCAATGCCACGCACGGGTTGGCTGTGCCCGGTGAGGGTTTGGCGCAGCGTGCCCTCTGCGTTCCACAGGCGCACCGTGCGATCGCCGCTGGCAGAGGCCAGGAGTTGTCCGTCGGGCGAAAATGCCACATCATAGACCCGCTCGGTATGGTCATATAGCGCTGTCAGCAGTTGATGATCGGTTGACCACAGGCGCAGCGTGCGATCGCCACTGCCCGACACCAGCGTTTTGCCGTCGCGGCTAAAGCTGAGGCTGTGAACCTGGGAAGTATGTCCGCCCAGCGTATCCAGCAGCGTGCCGTCCAAACGCCAGAATTTGATGGTCTTGTCGGCGCTGGCCGATGCCAGCAGATTGCCCTCAGGACTGAACGCCAGACTGTAGAGCGGGGCAGTGTGGGCTTGAAATTCTGTAACTGGCGTGCCATTCACCCGCCACAGCACCGCCCGCCCGTCCAGATTGCCCGCCGCCAGCATTTGCCCGTCGCGGCTAAAGTCCAGGCTGGTGATCGCAGCGTCTCCCGCGTATAGCGTTCTGATCAGTTTGCCCTCGGGCCGCCACAGGCGAATTCTGCCATCGGCGCTGCCCGTCGCCAGGATTTGCCCATCGGGGCTGTAGGCGACTGTCCGCACGGGCGTGTTTTTGCTGGGCAGGCTGCCCAGGCGTCGCCCCGCCCCATCCCACAGGCTCACGGTGCCGTCTTCGCTGGCGGCGGCGATCGCCCAGCCGTCGGCTGCCGCACTGGGTGTCGCACTGAGATGATTGATCGCCTGGGCATGGGCAAACTGGCGAATCCCTGTGCCGTCTAGCTTGCGAAACCACAGGCTGCCGTCGTCATGGGCGCTAACGACTCGCTCCCCGTCCAGCAACGCCACGCTCAGCGCCTGGGACATATCACCCGCCAGGGTGCGCACTGGGGAGCCATCCGACCGCCACAGGCGCACCGTGCCATCGGCGCTGGCGGAGGCCAGTAGTTGGTTATCGGGACTGAGAACGACTTGCCAGACTGCGCCAGCATGTCCCCGGAGCTGATTGCGCTCCCGCACCCAGTAGATCGCCTGCTGCAACGAGGACAACACCCGCGATCGCACAGCGCTGTTCGGCGTTGGGTCAGTCTGCTTTAGCGTAAAGCCAGCTTCTACGCCTTTTACCAAGGCCTCAAAGGTCTGTCCTGACCCGTATAAGGCTCCCGAAGCCTCCGTTAGCGCCGTCAAGCGTTCCCGTTCGGCAAGGCTGCGGCTGGCTTCGGCAGCGCGATAGAGCGTAAAGGAGGCAATCCCCAGGGCGATCGCCAGCGCTCCGCCCGCCGCGATGGTTTGGGTGAGGAGTCGCTGCTGCCGCAGAATCTGCTTTTGCTCAGCCAGTTCCTCTTGCTGATGATCGACCTCTTCGTTATAAGACGCCCAGATATATTCCTTTTGCAATTGCAGCGCCTGGGGATACTTGGTGCTGCTCTCGGCCAGCCAGCGCCGCGCCTGCTCAATCTCGCTCCCTCGCAACAGCAGGCTCGGATCTTTGTCTCTCGCGTTCCACTCGGTCGCCTGCACCAGCAGACGAGTGTGGGTGCGCACATAGGACAGGTCAGAATCTAGCGCGTTGATCAGGCTGCGAAACCCGACCTCAAAATTATCCCCGTCTCGTAGAAAAATCCAGTTAATCTTGCTCAGCTCTGGATGCACCAGTGCCGGATCAACGTCTTTACAAACCACAGGCAGCAGGCGTTTCTGATGCTGGATGGCGTGTTCTAGCTCGCGCCCGCACACTTCCGACGCCACCGACTCAGGGCTGATCACGAAGATCATCGTGTCAGCCACTTCGATACCCGTTTTGATTTCTTCCCACCAGTCTGCGCCCGAGGGAATGCTGTCCCAATCGACCCAGACCTCGCGCCCCCGCTTTTGCAGCGCCTGCACCAGCGTTTGCACGAAGGGCTTGTTGCGGCGGGAATAGGACACAAACACGTTCGCCGTTTCGCTGGGCACATCCAGAATTTTCCAGATGTCTTTGGGCATCCGACGATTGGATTTGTGTGCCAGCTTCACTTCATAGAAGACGATGCCGCCTTCTTCAACCTGCCGCACGATGTTCTTGTCCACCAGCGGGCTGAGGAGTGCCTGCATGTCTGCTTCTGTTTGGCTGAAGTGGGCGGCGGCCTCCGCTAAAGAGACGGCGCTGCGGCGCAACAGCCATCGCACTACAGACTGCTGCTCGTCGGGCAAGAGCAGCACATCCGCCATGCGAATACCGGTGATGTTTTGGGGGTGGGTGGGGGC
>RFIF01000027.1 GCA_003695655.1 Cyanobacteria bacterium J069 | reverse complement strand
GCCACAGAGGTATCGAGATTGGGTGTATTGCCAGCAGCAGGCGGAGGGGGTGTCGGGGAAGGGGCGGCTGGGTTGACGCTTGGGTCACCAGGAGACACGGCAATCGGGCGATCGCCCCCGTCACTGGTCAAGAACTGCCTGCCAAAGAACCAAAGCCCGCCGCCGATCAGCCCCAGCGTGACCAGCAGAGAAACCAGGAGTGCAGCGGTATCGTTTTTCCCTTGAGACATAGGAGGAAGGGATGAAGGATGAATGGGGAAGGTGGCTAGTGGAGGGGCTTGAGGAGCGGTCTAAACTGACTGAATGACTGAATTTCAAAAACGGCGATCGCCTCCAGTCTACTCAACGAATCCCCCAACCGAATACGTCAATACACTACAGCAGCATTCCCCAAAATTTGGGAACCCCCTCACTCAACCTTCCCATTTATCTCCCCCTCTCTCCCTCCCCTAGCGACCATGCGTCGGACAAGGCGGTGCCGAAATCGACCGATCGAGCCAGCCCGCCGCCTGTTGCAGCCGCGCCAGGGATTCCTCCGGCTGATCTTTGAGCAAGTAAACGAGCGCTGTGGCAGCTTGTTCTAGAGCGCGGGCTTTGCGGTTTGCCTTGAGGCGGTGCCAGTCGTTAGGGGCGATCGCCAGCCGTTGCAACAGCGCCTGAGCCAATTCTAAATCGCTGCACTGGCTCAGGTCACGGGTTGTGGGAGACACCATCGGCTGATCAATCAGCGGTTGTGCGGACGGTTTAATCGCAGCATCAGACATCGCTTATTCCCCAAATGCTTTACTACCAGCGTACATCCTGGCAGCGTGTAGATTTAGGACGAGCCGAGTTTACGCGGACTCACGCACCGCTGCATCCAGGCGAAACCGGGCAATTTTGAACACTTCCTGGAGCGCTGTTTGCAGCTCAGTTTCGCGAGAATTTTGCAGCCGCTCCTCAAACGCGGCCAGGATACTGGCTTTGGTGTGCGATCGCACGGCAATGATGAACGGAAAGCCAAACTGTTGGGTATAAGCCTGGTTAAGCTGATGAAAGCGACTGTATTCCTCTGGAGTCAGGCGATCTAGCCCCGCGCCCGCCTGTTCTTGCACCGAGGCTTCGGCCATGGCGGCGCGGCTGCCCAGATCGGGGTGGGCCTGCAATAGCGCCAGTTGCGATTCCAGGCTGTCGGCTTCGACTACCGCTACCATTGCCTGATGTAGCGCTTCCACACTGAGAAACGGGCGCTGGGAATACGCGGCGGCGGCGATCGCCGGAGTCTTTTCAAAAATTTCGCCAAGGGTTGCCACAAAAGCATCCTGGGACAGGGCGTTTAGCTCAGACAGGGAACAGGGCATGGTTAGGGGGGCGGGGTTAAAGGGATCGGGATTAGGGGGTGAACCTCCGTGAACTTAGCATGAGTGATGACCTGACTGGCGCGGTTTTGGCGAATTTCGCTATAAGAAGGGAATGATTCGCAATCCCGCTCCTCAAAATCGAACCCTGCGGCTGACTGAAGAAGAGCGATCGCACTTCCGCACCCGCCTGCTGCACTTAAAACAGCCTGCGGATGTGAGCGACTTGCTGAACCGCACCATTTGTCAGGATATGTTTGCGGCGACGGCCTGGCTGCCCCGTGAGTTTGTCGATTTGCTGGTGCTCGATCCGCCCTATAACCTCAGCAAGCAGTTTAATAGGCAAATTGTTAAGCGGCGATCGCTCTCCGACTATGCCGCCTGGGTCGAGTCTTGGCTGGTGAAGCTGCTGCCCACGCTGAAGCCGACGGCCTCGGTCTATCTCTGCGGCGACTGGCAATCGTCTCCGGCGCTCTACGAAGTCGCCACACAGCACCTGGTCGTCCGCAATCGCATCACCTGGGAGCGCGAGAAAGGCCGCGCTGCCCGCGCCAACTGGAAAAACTGCTCCGAAGACATCTGGTTTTGCACCGTTTCACCCGACTATTACTTCGACACCGAAGCAGTGCGGCTGAAGCGGCGAGTCCTTGCGCCCTACACCCAGGACGGCAGCCCCAAAGACTGGCAGCGCCAGCCCAACGGCAATTTTCGCCTCACTGCCGCCTCCAACCTGTGGACAGATTTAACCATTCCCTTTTGGTCGATGCCCGAAAACACCGAGCATCCTACCCAAAAGCCCGAAAAGCTGCTGGCAAAAATTATGCTGGCCAGCTCCCCGCCAGGAGCCATCGTGTTTGACCCGTTTCTGGGTTCGGGCACGACTTCGGTCGTCGCCAAAAAGCTGGGTCGGCAGTTTGTCGGCATTGAACTGGACGAAACCTATGCCTGTCTGGCAGAAAAGCGGCTGGCGCTGGCGGAGGGCGATCGCCGTATCCAAGGCTACACCGACGGCGTCTTTTGGGAACGGAATAGTAGGGGTTAGGGGTCAGGAAGCAAACGGATACTACTCGCAGAAACTACTCGAATGTGGTGCGGATGATGCGTTCGCCAGGGAGCCGATCGACGGCGGAAAGTCCCAAATCGCGCACGACAAAAGACCGTTGCAGCCAGCGATCGCGCCCGTCGTAGCGGGGTACAAAGGCGGAGCGGCCGTGAACGGTACGGCGATTGTCGATGCAGAGCAGGTCGCCCGTATCTAGCTTGATGCCGCGATAGACCTGGGCGATCGCCTCTCGCAATGCCGCCAGCGCCGCGTCTGCGTCTGGGGCGATCGCCGTCATCAGGTCTTCGTCATAGTTCAAAAACGGATCGCTGCGGTGACCATAGAGCACGGGCAACACTCGGCCGCTCTGGGGGCTAAGGGTTTGGCTGCCAAAGGAATAGTCGATGCCAGTGCGATAGAGCGGCTGGAACAGCAAGTCCTGGTGTGCTTCTGACAGCAGCGGCAGGGCGTGGGCAATGCTGGCGTAGGTCGTTTCCGCCAGGTGGTCGTGGTCGGGTCGCAGGCAAAACAGCAGCAAAAACTCCGGCGGGTAGGGATGAAACACTGTTTCGCGGTGAAACTGGAGCCGCGTCTGGGAACCCGTAGACACCTGCACATGCTCTGTCCCTTTCACCGGAGCCAGGTTTTGAAACAGGTCGCCGTTTTTTTCCTGAATGTAAGACACCAGATGCCCCAGGCGGCTGCCCACCATCGCCAGGCAGCGCTCACTCACGAAAGTCGTCTTTTGGGGCGATCGCTCGGCGTTGGGCGGCGTGGCCACGCGATACAGCCCTGGGTCGATCGGCAGCCCCCGAATCAGCAAAATGCCGTCGCTGTTCGAGCGCACCTGAAACTCTAAGAGCGCCCGTCGCACAAAGCGTGGCATCTCGTCTGCCCGCATCTCACAGTCAAACAGAAACTCCTCGGTGTCTCGATAGGGATTTGGCCCCGGTGCCAAAAACAGGTTCATTGTCGCTTCGTCAAATTCGCCACAATCAACCACCTGCACGGCTTGTAGCGATGCCGGTTCTGCCTGTAGCGATGTCTTTACGAACATGGCTCGATTCCTCCTCATGTCTGGAAAGACTATAGCCGCTGGGTTCTCACGATGGCAGTTCAGCGGCAACAGTTATGCCCCTTGCAGTCTTGCCTCCAGCTTAGCCTTGCTGCCTCAAGCCTTAGAGAAGTTGTAAAAACATGAATTCAAATCCTGCAAATCTCACCGCATTAGCAGAGAACAGAGGTGGGGGGCAGGGATTAGGGCTGAAGCTTTGCTACATCGAGCTTTGGGGTTTGGGTATCTCCTTAAACTTTTTATTTGGCGTTAGCACAGCGAGAGTCATAAGACAGAGGCGCACCCGTTAACCAGGTACGCCTCTGTCATGGATGCTTCTCAAAGCCCTCAAACTAAATTGACCATTGGAGTCATTGGAGTCTAGGCTTGGGCTTCCTTTTGCTGTCCCTGCTTGCGCTTGGCGGCGTAGCCTGCGCCCAGAGCAGCGAGGCTGCCCAGAACCGTCATCGGCTCGGGAACCGCCGTGCCCGTGGGGGGAACTACTTCGGGCGGCTTTTCAGGTAGGCCTTACGCAGTTGGGTGATTTTTCGCGGGCTGCGCCCGCGAAAAATCACCCAGAATCTATACAACTC
>RFIF01000026.1 GCA_003695655.1 Cyanobacteria bacterium J069 | reverse complement strand
GGGTTAGGGGTTAGGGGTCAGGCTTCCGCAGTGAGCGTTAGCCGAACGGGGGTCCGGGGTTAGAATTCGGCGGGAACGCCGCTGGAAGGGGCGGGTTGTCTGTTAGGGTAAAAGTACGTTCTACAAAGCACGTTCCCATCTTTTACACCAGCAAGCAGCACGCCAGCGGGTATGGACACCAAAGCATTTAAGCGATCGCTCAACAACTCCGACAACTACCATCGCAAGGGCTTCGGGCACGAAGCAGAAGTCTCCGGGCAGATGCAGTCGGAATATCAGAGCGACCTGATCCAGCAGCTCCGCGAGAATGGCTACACGCTGACGCGGGGCAACGTGACGATTCGTCTGGCAGCGTCCTTTGGCTTTTGCTGGGGTGTGGAGCGGGCGGTGGCCATGGCCTACGAAACGCGGCAGCACTTCCCCACCGAACGCATCTGGATCACCAACGAAATCATCCACAACCCGTCAGTCAACCAGCGCCTGCGGGAAATGCAGGTGCAGTTTATTCCGGTGGACGCCGGACAGAAAGACTTCTCCGGCATTGAGTCGGGCGATGTGGTGATTTTGCCCGCTTTCGGCGCGAGCGTACAAGAAATGCAGCTCCTCAACGACAAGGGCTGCACCATCGTCGATACGACCTGTCCTTGGGTGTCGAAGGTGTGGAACTCGGTCGAGAAGCACAAGAAAAACGCCTACACCTCCATCATCCACGGCAAGTACAACCACGAAGAGACGATCGCCACCAGCTCCTTTGCGGGGACGTATCTAATTGTGCTGAACCTGGAGCAGGCGCAGTACGTAGCGAATTACATTTTGCAGGGGGGCGATCGCCAGACGTTCCTCGCCAAGTTCAAAAACGCCCATTCCGAGGGCTTCGACCCCGACCGCGACCTAAACTGCGTCGGCATCGCCAACCAGACCACCATGTTGAAGGGCGAAACGGAGCAAATCGGCAAGCTGTTTGAGCGGACGATGATGCAGAAATATGGCCCCGACCAGCTCAACCAGCATTTCCTCGCCTTCAACACCATCTGCGACGCCACGCAGGAGCGGCAAGACGCGATGTATGACCTGGTGGACGCGCCGCTGGACTTGATGGTCGTCGTCGGCGGCTACAACTCATCTAACACGACGCACCTGCAAGAAATCGCCATCGATCGCCGCATTCCGTCTTATCACATCGACAGTGGCGATCGCATTGGCCCCGGCAACCGCGTCGAACACAAGCCGCTGCACCACGACCTGACCGTGACCGAAAACTGGCTGCCCGACGGCCCCATCACCGTCGGCATCACCTCCGGAGCCTCCACCCCCGATCGCATCGTGGCAGAAGTGATCGAAAAGATCTTTGAACTGAAGGGCTCGCTAGCGCTGACTTAGGGGCGGCTTGGGTGAACAATGCTTACAAATTCGTGAGTATTCACCCCGGAATTTGTTAAATCGGGTAGGCTGGCCTCAAGACTGGGTGCTTGCGATGGCGCTGCTTCTACGGAGACACGCTGCAAACTCCAGGTAATCTTTGAGGATTCTCTTGTTTCTAGAAATGTCTGCGATTGACCTGATCTCGACTGCGCTGTCCGGTGCCGCTTCTACTCACACCGCGCCTGGACTCAGCGCCCTTCTGGGTGCGATTCATTCTGCCGACCTGCATGAGGCGATCGCCGCTTCCCACATCCCCACATTTGGGGCGATCGGCGACTTTTCCCGCACTCACTGTCTCGGCATCTGCGCTGTGCTGGTTCCGGCAAATTTGCTGGCAACGCTGCAAACCCTAATCTTTGTGGGGCTGGATCGCCCGCGCTCCACGATCCGCCTGATTACCAGCTTCGCTAGTCTCTACGCCACTATCATGCTGCTGCATGTCCTCACCTGGTTTGTGGTGGGTGTGGTGATGCTGCCGACCTTCGTGCTGACAGGACTGGGCGGCCTGTGCCTGGGGCTGAATGTCTGGGCGATCGCCCATCCCCAGAGCCTGTCTAGATTTCTGACTAGCCTGGTGCGTCAGGGCCTTAGCTTAGTGCCCAATCATTTATTGCCTACGTCTAGTTAAAGTGCAGCCGGAGTGCAACAGGTTTTGAGTCGAGCTACATCCAGTGTCTAGGTAACAAATCGCTCAGCATGATGTGATTCGTGCTGTCCACAACCACCTTAGTCTTAAAATTCTCTTTGCTGACCTGTACCAGAAGCTCTCTGCACCTTCCACAAGGCATCAGGACTCCTTTTGAACTCACCGCCACAATAGAATCGATGACGGTTTCACGGGCTTTCAGCATTTCGGCGATCGCCGCATGTTCAGCACAAAATCCAATGCCGCAGGCCAAATCCAGGCATATCCCTGTGTAAACATTGCCTAAACTGGTTCTCAACGCACAACCAACTGCGCCTGCTGTCAAACTCTGTTTTGCGAGTTGAAACTCTCCAAGTACAACTTTGGCCTTCTCAATCAATTCTTGATGCATTTGATTCAGGTTTAAGTGCTGCAACTGTTTGACAGTTTTTACTTTGATAGTTTTTAACGGTTGGGAAGAGGGGCAGCTAAGCTCTATTTTTACGGATGGCACGGAACATGCCGAAGCGACATAGCCCGACACCAAACGCTAGCCACATAAGCAAAATCGTGGGCACTTCTCGCAGCGATTTGATGAAACCGGGGATGCCGAACTTCACCAGTCCGGCAGGTCGCGCAATGCCTTGCCAGATCGAGTCGGGCCAGGAGGGCAGCGTTTCCTTTGACCAGTCGGCAGTGGTGACGCGTCCCTCGGTGAGTCCGGTGGCTTCCAACAGTTCCGAGAAGCCTTCAATGCTGGAAAATTCGGGGTGCGCCCACTGATCGAGCAGTTGCCGCATAACGGTGCGCTCCCAGAGACTGAGAGGAACCCGACGATCATCGCGCTGGTTCCAGTCTGCCAACACCAGCACGCCGCCGGGCTTTAGCACGCGCATTAGCTCTTTGGCGAAGATGGCTTTGTCGGGCATGTGCGGCCCGGCTTCCACCGACCAAACCACATCGAAGCTGGCATCGGGAAAGGACAACGCCATCGCATCGTCTACCAAAAACGTCGCGTCTACGCCGGGTGGGGTGAGTTCTTGCGCTCGCTTCACTTGCTGGGGACTGATGGTGATGCCGGTGACTTTGAAGCCGTAGTCGTGCGCCAGGATGCGACTGCTGCCGCCGATGCCGCAGCCGACATCCAGCACGGTTGTCCCACGGGGGAGGCGATCGAGTCCGCCCCAGCGCACCATTTCATGCACAAAGTCTGACTTGGCCTTGAGGAAATCTTTGCGCTGGGGCGGGGAGCCATAGTGCCCCAGGTGGATGTGTTCGCCCCAGTAAAACTCCAGAATGCCGTCCTCCGTCCATTCGTCGTAGGAGCGGGCCACCGAGTCGCCCGACTGGTAGCGGCGAGCCGTCACCAGGTAGAGAACCAGACCGATGGCGGCGATCGCCAAAGTGGCAAGTAGCGTCAGCGCAAAGAGTGAACCCATTAAGAATTAGAGCTGATTTATAAAGTGGCTAAGCTGCTAAGCGCTTGAGCATCAAGCGAATCATGGCACCGTAGATCATGGCTTCACTCATTTCACAATAGAATT
>RFIF01000318.1 GCA_003695655.1 Cyanobacteria bacterium J069 | reverse complement strand
TCACCCTATCACCCCGTCACCCCGTCACCCTGTCACTCCCTACGAGGCCCGCTTCTCCACCTCCTCAGGCAGCGCATACCGCCGTTTGCCAGCCTGCTTGGCTTGATACATCGCCAGATCGGCCTGTTTCAGCAAGGTTTCGGAGTCGGTGCCGTGGGTCGGGTAGAGGCTAATGCCAATGCTGGTGGTGACGGGAATCGACTCGCCCTCTAGTGCAAAGCTTTGAGCGAGTGTATCCAAAATCTTTTCGGCAACGCGGGTGACATCTTGCACATGGGGGATGGCGGGCAGCAGCACGACAAACTCATCCCCGCCAAAGCGGGCGACGGTGTCGCTGTTGCGCAGGCAGCGCGAGAGCCGCTGGGCAACCGCCTTGAGCAGCAGATTGCCCATTGCGTGACCGTAGGTGTCGTTGATGTGTTTAAAGCCATCCAGATCGAGAAATAGCACAGCCACAAGCTGGTCATGCTCTAGCGCCCAAGCAAGAGACTGGGAGAGGCGATCGCACAAAAGCTGGCGATTGGGCAATCCGGTCAGACTGTCGTGGTAGGCCAGATGCTGCAAGTGATGCTGGGCCTGCTTTAGCTCCGCATTAGAGCGGACGAGTTCGGCGGCGGTGCGGCGTAGCTCCTCTTCCATTTGCTTGCGCTGGGTAATGTCGCGAATCACGCCCACCAAAAAGGTGTTGCCGGCCGCGTCTCGATGGAGCGATCGCTTGGTGGCCGTAAGATAGTGCGCCCCGTCGGCACTCGTAAATTCTTCCTCACTCTCGCTCTCTAGCCCGGTGTCAAAAACCTGCTCGTCGTGCTGGCGCAGAAAGTTAGCCTGGTGGGGTGGAAAGATATCGTGATCAGTCTTGTCGATCAAAGTTTCCAGCGGGTAGCCCACAAATCGGCAAAACGCATCATTCAACACGATCCATCGCCCTTGTCGATCTTTGACAAACACCGGGTCAGGAATGGTGTGAATCACGGAGCCGAGAAATTCTTTGGATTTTTTGAGTTCTTCTTTCAAATAAGCAATGTAGCTGGTGATTACGCCACCCGACCCCACCAGCGCCAGCAGCGGCGGTACAAGGGGAATCCACCAGGCCTGGAGAAATAGCAGATAGCAACTGCCCAGCAGCAGACCACTCGCGCCTAGCAGGGCGGCGGCCAGCCGCGCTGGGTGGCGAAATCGCCAGCTAATGGCTGCGCCAACCAGCGACCAGCCCAAAACCCAGGCCCACTCAAGCGGAAAACTCCAGACGCGCAGGGGCGATCGCCCTTCCAACGCCGCATCCAGCAATTGGCTAATGAAATTGGCATGGAGGGCGACACCCGGAATGCGCTGCACCGTACCGCCCGCTTCTTGGCTGTAGGAGTTGTAGAAAAAGTCATTGAGGCTTTCGGCCGTAGACCCGATCAGCACAATGCGATCGCGCATCAGCGCCGGATCGACCTTGCCCTGGAGCACGTCCGTAAAAGACACAATGCGATAGGTTGAGCTGCGCGTATTGGCCAAAATCTGATAGCCACCGTCGTCTGCCCGCACGTAGCCCCCGTCATTACTGCGCAGCCGCCGCAACACCGATTGCCCCAGCTTGACGTAAGCCGGATGATCCGGAGCTGGCTGGGTGCCAATTCCCCAATCTTTGAGGTATAAAAGCGCCAGCTTCAGCGCAAAGCTGCGCCGCAGTTCCCCGTTGACCCCCCAATATAGAATGGCCCGCCGCACGCGATTGTCACTGTCGGTCACGACGTTGTTAAACCCAACCTGGTCTGCCTGCTTGAGCAGCTTAGGAGGTTCCACACCGGGACTCATGGAGTCGGCAATTTTCTCAATGCCAATCAGATTGGGCGTGGTGCGAAAGACGGACTTGAGCGCGTCGCTGCCCTCACCGACTGAAAATTCGCGATAGATATCGAGTCCGACGGCGCGGGGCTGATAAGACTTGATCTGCCGGAGCAGTTCTGCCATTACCCGGTCAGACATCGGCCAGTCGCGCAGATTTTGAATATCAATGTCATCGATACCCACAATCACAATGCGCTCATCCACCGGGTCGGCTGGGCGCAGGCGAAAGGCATGATCGAGCGCTGCCAGCTCCAAAAATTGCAGTCCGCCGAGCCAGCGCAGCCCCAGGACGCCCCCCGTCACAGCGATCGCCGTCAGCCAGATGCGACGTTCTCGCCACAGCCGACGGGTCGTTTGCCCAATGCCAGGTAGAGATTTTGACTTCAAACGGTTCGCTTGCCGCAGCAACATCGCATCAATGGGCTTAGTTAAGTTGGGGGCACAATCTCAAAGACAGGCCTGGTGTTCTTCCCATAAAAAGCTCAGGCTTGGGAAAACATCATGACAGAGGGTGAAGATTTTGACTTTCTAGATAGAGCGGATTGGCAAATTTACGACAGAAAATTCACGGTAGAAAATTCACGACTCCAGCCTTTAAAGTGCCCCGCAAACCTGCGGAAATCGCCAGGTCTGGGTAAAAAATTTATCCGCTGTAAAGAAGTCATGAAGGGCGATCGCCCCCTTGACATTCGACATTGCACAAAGCTAAGCAGAGAAGCTATCCCAGAGCCAGCTTCCCGCGTTACCCTAAGCAATAGACTGGCAGTAATAGCCTGGCGAGGCAGATGTCGAGGCTGGGCTGACGGAAACTCAGGCTGGGGACATCTGTTGCGTCGCCTGCTGCAATCAGGGCTCGCTGCAATCAGGGCTTGCTGCAATTAATTAGTAGGGCGATCGCCTCCCTTGCCATCAGCACTTCAGCCCTCGTCTTCGCCTGGCCCAGTGCCAATGGGTCAACCTTCATACCCTGCTCCGCCGATCGCTCTGTTAGCCCGTTCTGTTCTTCATCTGTTGTCGCGTTTTTTCCAGGTTTCTCCGCATGTCCCAGTCCTCTCGCCACAATACCCGCCAACACGCCCAGATTTTCGCCTTTGACAACAACAGCTATCGCTCCTTCGAGCTACCCGGTGCCCGCCCCCACTACAACCCCGATCGCCCCGGCCAAGTCGAACACATCGCCCTCGATCTGGATCTAGACATTCCCCAGCAGCGCTATCAAGGCACTTGCGCCATTCGCCTGAACCCCGTCCGCAATGGCATCGATCGCCTCACCCTCGATGCCGTCAAGCTGGACATTCACTCGGTCAAAGTGGGGAAGCACAAGCTCCAGTTTGACTATGACGGCGAGCAGCTCCAGATCACCCTGAAGGACGCCACCCGCTCTGGCAAACCGATCACGCTAGAAATCACCTACAGCAATGACAATCCCCAGCGCGGACTGTACTTCATCGCACCCGACAAGCATTATCCGAACAAGCCCGTGCAGGTGTGGACGCAGGGCGAAGATGAAGACTCGCGCTTCTGGTTTCCCTGTTTCGACTATCCAGGACAGCTCGCCACCAGCGAAATCCGCGTGCGCGTGCCGCAGCATCTCCTCGCCATTTCCAACGGCGAACTGCTGGAGACGATTGAAGATGGCGATCGCAAAATTTACCACTGGTTCCAAAAAGAGGTGCATCCCACCTACCTGATGACGCTGGCCGTGGGCGACTTTGCCGAGCTGCGCGACGAGTGGAACGGCAAGCCCGTCACCTACTACGTGGAAAAGGGACGCGAGGAGGACGCCCGTCGCAGTATGGGCAAAACGCCCCAGATGATCGAGTTTTTTAGCCAGACTTTTGGCTATGCCTATCCGTTTCCCAAATACGCCCAGGTTTGCGTCGATGACTTTATCTTTGGCGGCATGGAAAACACTTCTACCACGCTGCTCACCGATCGCTGCCTCATCGACGAACGCGCCGCCTTAGACAATCGCGGCACCGAAGCGCTCGTGGCGCATGAACTAGCCCACCAGTGGTTTGGCGATCTCGTGGTGATCAAGCACTGGAGCCACGCCTGGATCAAAGAGGGCATGGCATCCTATTCTGAAGTGCTGTGGACGGAGCATGAATATACTGCCGACGACGCTGCCTACTACCGACTGAACGAAGCCCGCAGCTACATTTCCGAAGACAGCAGCCGCTATCGCCGCCCGATTGTCACCCATGTCTACCGAGAGGCGATCGAGCTATACGATCGCCATCTTTACGAAAAAGGCTCTTGCGTGTATCACATGATCCGCCGAGAGCTGGGCGACGAGGAGTTTTTTGACGCAGTGCATACCTTTGTCAACGACAACGCCCACCGCACTGTCGAAACCGTAGATTTACTCCGGGCGATCGAAAAGGCGACGGGGCGCAACCTGCATTTCCTGTTCGACCAATATGTCTATCGTGGCGGACACCCGGAATATAAGGTTTCCTATAGCTGGGACGGCGATAGCAAGCTGGCGAAAGTGACCGTCGTGCAAACTCAAGCCACCGATGGAGAAACCGGACTTAAAAGCGACTTGTTTGATCTGAAAATTCCTATTGGCTTCGGCTATGCCAAAGAAGAAGACGGCAAAAGCAAAGACAAGTCTGCTCAAACTGCCGCCTTACTCAAAACTTTTACTGTGCGCATCCATGAGCGCGAGCAGTCCTTCTACTTTCCGCTAGACGAAAAGCCGCAGTTCGTGAGTTTTGACGTGGGCAACCACATTTTGAAAGAGGTGACGCTGGAATACGGGGTGGCGGAGTTAAAGGCGCAGCTCAAGCACGATCCTGACCCCGTTTCGCGGATCTATGCGGCGATCGCCCTCGCCAAAAAAGGGAATCTGGAAGCCGTGAAAGCGCTGGGTCATGCACTCCACCATGATTCCTTCTGGGGCGTGCGGGCTGAGGTGGCCGATGAGCTGGCCTCGATCAAACTGGATCAGTCCCTAGAGGCGCTATTGCAAGGGCTGAAAGATCCCGATGCGCGAGTGCGGCGATCGGTCGTCGAGGCGCTGGCACAAATCAAAACTCAGGAGAGCTATAAGGCGCTTAAGTCTGTGGTGGAAAAGGGCGATGCCAGTTATTACGTCGAGGCGTCAGCACTGCGATCGCTCGGCACGGTGGCCGCCAGCCCGCTCAACGGCAAGTCCAAAGAAGAGAAGGTGATGAAGCTGTTTCGAGAGGTGCTAGAAACTCGCGCCGGGTGGAATGAAACCGTTCGCAGCGGGGCGATCGGTGGACTCAGCAAACTCAAGGATTCCACTGCCGCTCTGGAGCTAATCCTGGAATACACCGCAATAGGCACTCCCCAACCGCTGCGGCTGGCGGCAATTCGAGCGTTGGGAACCATTTCTAGCGGGCAAGACAAGCCCCAAGTCGAGCGCATTCTCGATCGCCTGCGAGAACTGTCGGATGAGTCTTTCTTTCTAACGCAGGTTGCGGTGGTTACGGCTTTAGGGCAAATGCAAACAACTCGCGCTGCCACCGTGCTGCAATCGCTGGCAGACCGCACCCCCGACGGTCGCGTGCGCCGCATCGCCGAAGAAGCCGTGCAGCGAGTCATGAAAAATGCAGGACAAGACCAGGCGGTGAAAAAACTCCAGCAAGAGCTAGACCAGCTCAAAAAAGATAACCAGACGCTCAAGAGCCGCCTGGAAAACCTGGAGGCAAAGACGGCTAAATAGGTTCAGCTTCAGACAGAGCATAGAAAAGAGTATAGAAACTTGTGCCAAATTTATGCTCGTAAGGAAATCGTCACCTGTGACGGTCTAGTTTTTACCTAAAAACTCTGAGAAAACCTGATATTTTCATACGAATATGGGGTTTTCCCCTGCTTCCATCTGTCGAATAGACTGCTTATAATGACGTTCATCCAAGGTTCATGCAGAGCCATCTTTTGGGGTGTGTCGTCATGGATAATCAGAATTTGTCTACCAGTGCCGCTGTGCTCGTCGGTCAATCTTTGGCTTTGGGCGATCGCCCCAAAACCCTGAAAACAAATCCTTTTACCACCTATCGCGACCCAGAGACGGGCCGATGGATTGTGGTAAAACCCGCTGGATAGCAAGAGGTCGCTTTCCTTAGAGCCATTGCATGAAGCTAGCTCAAACTAACTCAAACTAAAAAGAGCGGGAACTAAAAAGAGAGGGCAAATCAGATCGATCTGCCCTCTTCTTGATCGATTAACTCCAAGTCAGGTCTTAAGAGTTAACTCAAGATGCCACTTTTTCTGCTTCTAATCGACGAGATCCCTTCGATGCCGCCACGGGTTTAATCGGAGTCTGCATCAAAAACACCAGAAGTGGACTACTTTGGAATTCCCGTCGCAACTGGCGGCGCAGTTCTGATTCCAGCGTGGCTTGCAGCTTAGTCCAATCCACATCAATTTCGCCATCGCCAAAGTTGTGGGTCACTTCTTTCCAGCGATCGCTCAGCACGGACTCCAAGGTCTGAATGACGACTCGATCGAGGCGCGATTTTTCTACTGATGTCACTACGCCGCGCAGATGAATCGCAGGCGCAGACACCAGTTCACCATTCCAACCGACCGTAGCAGCAACCGTCACCACGCCATCTTCTGCAAGCTGCTGGCGCTCCTTCAGCACACGCTGATGCACCACCCCAGAGCGAGAAGAATCCACCAGCTCAATCCCCGAAGGCACTTTGCCCGCAGTTCGAATGCTGTCTTGGGTCAACTCAACGACGTCTCCGTTGTTGATAATCACCATGTTCTCAGCAGGCACACCCATGCTCTGAGCCGTTTCCGAATGCTTAACCAGCATCCGATGCTCACCGTGTACCGGCAGGAAAAACTTAGGACGTGTAAGGGACAGCATCAGCTTCTGATCTTCTTGCGCACCGTGTCCTGAGACGTGAATGCCCTTATCGCGGCCATAAATCACGGTTGCACCCTGCATCATCAGCTTGTCGATTGTGTTGACCACCGCAATCGTATTTCCCGGAATCGGGTTCGCTGAAAAGATAACGGTATCCGTCTTGCGGATTTGAATTTGCTTGTGTTCACGATTGGCAATCCGGGTCATCGCCGCCATCGGCTCGCCTTGAGAACCTGTGCTTAGCACCAGCACCTTGTCATCTGGCAGCTTGTTTGCCATGTTAAGCGGCACAAACAAGTCATCTTCACATTTGATGTAGCCCAATTTACGCGCATGGGCAATCACATTCAGCATCGAGCGTCCTAGAACGGAAACCACTCGTCCATGCTTTTTCGCCAGTTCCAGAATCATATTGACCCGGTGGACTGACGATGCAAAGGTCGTGACGATCAAGCGACCGGGTGCTTGACTGATATAGCGATCGAGGTTGGGAAACACCGAGCGCTCTGAAGGCGTATGTCCAGGAACTTCTGAGTTTGTTGAGTCGCTGATGAGACACAGCACACCCTTTTCGCCGTGTTCCGCAAGCCGCTGAATATCAAAACACTCGCCATCAACAGGCGTGAAATCAAACTTAAAGTCACCCGTGTGGATGACGACGCCCAACGGCGTGTGGATCGCAACGCTGAAACTGTCCGCAATCGAGTGGGTATTGCGGATATATTCCACCAAGAAATACTTACCAATTCGCACCATTTCCCGAGGACGAACTGTGCGAAGCTCAGTGCGATCAGCAACCCCTGCTTCTTCTAACTTGTCCTCTAGCAGCGCCATTGCCAGGCGTGGCCCATACACAACAGGAATATCAAATTGCTTGAGGTGAAAGGCGATGCCGCCGATGTGGTCTTCGTGACCATGGGTAACAATCATGCCTTTGATCTTCTGGCGATTTTCCCGCAAGTACGTTGTGTCAGGCAGCACAATATTGACGCCGTGCATTCCATCAGTAGGAAAGGCTAGCCCAGCATCCAGCAGAATTATCTCGTCTGCATATTCAAAGACACAGGTGTTTTTACCAATTTCGTGAAGCCCTCCCAAGGGAATAATTTTTAGGGCAGCGCTTTGGTCGTTTTGACTCATGTAAATCCTTAATCTAGGTTTGATTTGGAAACAACTGAAACATGAAAATATCTCACCAGGTATTTAGAAATATTTTCAGAAAGACTCTAATTAGGCTAAGCAGACCTGGTCAAGCCAGGCGCGACTAAACCAGTGAAACCAAAGAGTTTCGTGAGACAAGAGAGCTTAAAGGCATCGGCTTCTGGATAGGCTCCTTGAGTAGAAATTAAGAACATTACCGAGGTCAGATACGAGATACCTCGACAGACTTGAGTAATGAGTAGCAATGAGAATTTTTGGGGAACTAGAAATCACAAAGAAAGTAATCAAATTATGAAACTAGCCAGTCAATCTTTTATTCACGCTTCTATTCACACAGTCTTTCAGTCATTTATCAGTCATTTAATTTCTGCTAGCTCTTTAATCTGTAATGTTGAGGATATCGATTCCTCAAATGCCAATGGATCATTTAACTGCTTGTTTGAGTGGCTTTGTGAAACGGATGTTGATATGGCAATGCTACTCGTTAGCGTTCGACCAGTTCTTGATCCGCCTTTGCGAGAGAACGACAGTGGCTAGTGCTGTTCAACTTGCCTAACTTTGGCTTGCCCACGGGAGAAGAAGATATTCAGTTTTCAAGAAATCTGTAATGGAAGATGCTTTGGGGCGATCGCCAAGTGCTTGAATCATTAACAGGACACTTCAAGTCATCCCCTACAAAACCATCTTACCTTTTCAACTAGGATTCGCATTCGATCAAAGCCTAGCGCTAATCTTCAACTTAGTCAAAACAACTATAGCGCTTGTTTAGCAATTAGGCTTGTGGAAGTAGATGCAAATCTGCCATCACTTGACAGAGCAATGATTCTATATCTGCCATGCTATCTACTAGAGGCAGCCGGGCACTGCCGACCGACCAACCTTGCAGCCTTAGTGCAGCTTTAACGGGAATCGGATTAGTTGTCACAAATAAGGCCTTGAACAGAGGAAAGAGACGAAGATGAATCTGCATTGCCCGCTGAACCTGCCCCTGCTCGTAGGCTTGAATCATCTCCTGAAGATGTATACCTACCAGATGGCTGGCAACGCTGACTACGCCTTGCCCCCCTATTGACAGGATAGGCAATGTTAGGGAGTCATCGCCAGCGTAAATACCGAAGGTTGTCGGGGTGGAACGCCGAATCTGACTAACCTGTTCAAGGTTACCACTTGCTTCTTTGACGGCAACCACATTGGGCAACTCGGCAAGACGAATCACTGTCTCGGCAGAGAGGTTTTGCCCTGTGCGTCCTGGGACGTTATATAGCATAATCGCCAAGTCAGGACTCGCCTCCGCGATCGCCCGAAAGTGCTGATACAGCCCCTCCTGCGGCGGCTTATTGTAATAAGGAACGACCTGGAGCGATCCGTCTAGCCCCAGCTTTTCTGCCTTTTGAGTAGCAGCGATCGCCTCCTGAGTGGAATTAGACCCTGTCCCTGCTAATATTTTAGCGCGTCCTGCGGCTGCTTTCTGCACTACCTGAAACAGTTGATATTCTTCATCCCAAGTTAAGGTTGGCGATTCGCCCGTTGTGCCACAGACCACAAGCGCGTCGCTGCCATGCGTGATCAGATACTCAGTCAAAGCTTCAGCCGCGCCATAATCTACCTCATTTTCTGAGGTGAAAGGCGTCACCATTGCGGTTAATACTCGTCCAAACGGGGTCATCATCCGATTTCCAACTCCAGGATTCGGAAACGCTAGCTTCGGGGGGTGGCGATCGCCCGTTCAGCAGGGCGCAACCAATTTTTCTCAATCAGCAGTTCGGCAATCTGCACCGCGTTAAGCGCTGCCCCCTTGCGAATTTGATCGCCGCAGAGCCAGAGTTCTAGAGCATTGGGGTGCGAGATATCTTGGCGAATCCGACCCACCAGCACTTCGTCCCGCCCGGTCGCATCCATCGGCATCGGAAAATAGTTTGCTTGCCAATCTTCAACCAGCTTGACGCTCGGCGCTTTGGACAGGATGTCTCGGGCCTGTTCAGGATGAAAGGGCTGGGCAAATTCCAGATTGATCGCCTCTGAGTGAGCCCGCAAAACGGGCACCCGGACGCAGGTCGCAGAAACTCGCAGATCAGGCTCAGCAAAGATCTTTCGAGTTTCGTTCACCATTTTCATCTCTTCCTCACAATAGCCGTTATCGGTCATCGGCGAGTTGTGGAGAAACAGGTTGAATGCTAAGGGATAGGGCAAGATTTCAGGCAGGGGCGGGCGGCCCTCTAAAATTTCCCGGCTTTGAGTCTTCACCTCTTCCATGGCTCTTGCGCCGGCACCGCTCGCAGACTGATAAGTCGCCGCCACGATGCGCTGAACTGGCTGAACCTGATGGAGCGGATAAACTGCCACATTCATCAAGATTGTGGTGCAGTTGGGGTTGGCAATGATGCCCACATGCTCCGCAGCAGCACTGGGATTAACTTCTGGAACGACCAGCGGCACCGTCGGATGCATCCGAAAAGCGCTGGAGTTGTCGATCATCACCGCGCCTGCTTCGACAATCTGGGCTGCCCAGGCTTTGGATGTAGCCCCACCCGCAGAAGCCAGCACAATATCAATATTTTCAAAGGAGCGATCGCCCACCACCTCAACAGGAATAGATTGCCCCTGAAACGTCATCACCTGACCAGCCGAACGAGAAGAAGCCAAAAGCCTCAACTCAGAGATCGGAAAGTGGCGCTCATCCAACAGGCTTAGCAACTCGGTGCCAACGGCTCCCGTCGCCCCTAAAATGGCAACTCGATAGGATTGCGGCAAGTTAAGTTCCTCCTACTCACGTCTTTAAAGAACCAGTATCTTCTGTAAAAACTAATATCTTCTGTCTTTAACTTTTGCCCTTAAAGCACTTGCACTAATAACTTGCACTAAATAAATAGAAATGCATCTAGCAAACTTAAGCTCAATGAATTTGAAACGAGTCACACCTGATGTTTAACCTGACTTAACACCTGCCTAACACCCACCTGTATGTTTAACGCACGCTTGCCCTAGCTGATTCCTGTCCCTAGCCGATTCTTAGAGCTAATTTATTAAGTCGCTGAAACTCCCATCTGGCAGGGCTTTCAGAAAAACTGCTTAATGCAGTTCCCGGAAGCCAAAACCCC
>RFIF01000025.1 GCA_003695655.1 Cyanobacteria bacterium J069 | reverse complement strand
GGGTTAGGGGTTGGGGCAGTTAATCTCTTTGAGGCAAAGCATTAGAAAAGGGGTTTTGCATTTTGTTTACTTTGCGTTTGACGCTCCTAAACTAATGCCTTGCCTGTGCTGTCAGCTATTCGAGCTGGCGTTCGGGGGTTTATCAAGCATAGAAGTCAGGCGTAGGATATTCGCCGTTCAGCGCCCAGTTCCCAACAGAGCGAATTTTGTAATCTACTGGATCGTGCAGCGTGAAGGTGCGGAGGTTGCGCCAGAAACGATCAAATCCGTAGTCTGCTGATGTGGCGCGAGTGCCCATTACGTCGAAGATTTTGCTGGTTAAATCGATTCCGGCTTTCGTGACAAATGCTTTCGCAGTGGCGATCGCAATAGCGGCTTCTCCACGTTCCTCTGGCGTGAGCGAGTACTCTTTTTCCCAGGCAGTCTGCACCAGCTTGTTGGCGCGATCGGCTAGCAAAGTGGCGGCTTCCAGGGCGATCGCCATTTCTCCATAGTGGTGAAGAATATAGGGATCTTGCGTCGCCGACTCCACACCTGAATTGAGCCAGGGGCGCGTTTGCGTCTGGGTGTATTGCTTTGCCGCCTGAAATGCGCCCTGAGCAATCCCCAGATAGATATTGGTAAAGGTGAGTTGGGTCAGGCAGGAACGAAAGGTTTTGAAGACCTGTCCCTCAGGCACAGGCGCGAGGATTTCCTCTGGCTCGATTCGCACGTTTGAAAACGTGATGCTGCCGCTGTCGGTTTGCCGCTGTCCCATATTATTCCAGTCGGCATTGACCGTCACGCCCTGGCGCTGCGTCGGCACGATGACAATGCGGAAGGCGGCAAATCCTTCTTGCACCGTGCTGATGGGAATCAAGTCAGAATCTACAGAGCCAGAGCAAAAGCTTTTGGTGCCGTTGAGCCGAAAGCCGTCGTCGTCTGGCGTAAGCGTCACGCGCCGATCGAGTGGGTTGAAGCCGTTGCACCAAAACCAGTTGTTTTGTGCGGTCAGGGTGTAGTAGCGCTCAGCCTGTTCGGGACTACCAAAGACGTGCGGCGCGACCACGCCCAGATGCTGGTAGGAAAATAGGTGAGCAATGGAACTATCGACCGCAGCAAAGCGGCGCGTAATCTGCATCGCCGTTTCCCAAGATTCGCCCAATCCGCCGTAGCGTTTGGGGATCACCAGCTTCAGCAAGCCGCTCTGGCGCAGGCGATCGCGCTCTTGTTTGGCTGTGCCGCCCTGGCGATCGCGCTGCACGGCGGTTTTCGCAAATTCATTCGCGAGTTCATCCGTCAGCTTGAAATAGTCTTGCGTGGTGCGTGTTGGTTCGGGAGTCGTCAGCAGAGAATTAAGAGACATAGGATGATGCTATTTAGCTAGACTTCAGTGAGCGATCGCTCGATTAGTGAGAGATTCAGCTCTTCCACCAATCGATCCTTCCAGCGTTGCAATTGCGATTCGGTTCGCTTTCGCGGGCGAGGCAAATCGAGGGTGAATTCGCGATGAATCTGCCCCGGATTGGGACGCAATAGAATGATGCGATCGCTTAATACTAAAGCTTCTTCGATGTCATGGGTGACCAGGATGAGCGTGGGTCGGTCGTCGTTCCAGATATCCAGCAGGTGATCTTGCAAGTTGGCGCGGGTGAAGGCATCCAGGGCGCTGAAGGGTTCGTCGAGCAGCAAAATCGTTGGGCGGGTGACGAGGGCGCGGGCGATCGCCACCCGCTGTGCCATGCCGCCCGAAAGCTGTCGCGGCAGCGAGTCTGCAAAGGCAGACAGTCCCACTTTTGCCAGGGCTTGTTCAGTGATCGATTGATGATCGGGCTGATTAGCCGCGTCTAGCCCAAACTGCACGTTCTCCCACACGGTGAGCCACGGCATCAGGCGCGACTCTTGAAAAATCACGCCAACGCTGGGGTGCGGGGCAGACACCCATTCACCGTTGATAGAAGCGTGACCCAGTGTAGGATGTTCCAGTCCGGCAATGATTCGCAGCAGCGTGCTTTTGCCACAGCCGCTCGTGCCTACCAGGCTGAGGATTTCCCCCGGCTGTACCGTCAGGTCGATGTCTTGCAGCGCGACAAAGCTATTCTTAAATTGCTTCGAGACGTTTTCCAGTTGCAGCATGATTTTGTGTTCTCCTCCCCTTACCGATGTGCGCCGTAGGAATCTTGCCAATACAGCAGGCGATCGCCCGCAGCCGCTAGCAGGGAGTCGGTGATCTTACCCAGCACTGCAAATAGCAAAATGCTGGCTAAGATCACTGAGGCTCGACCCGTCGTTTGCCCATCCACCAACAAAAAGCCCAGTCCCCGACTCGCGCCCATCAGCTCTGCCGCGACCACAAACATCCAGCCCAGCCCCAGCCCGCTACGTAGCCCCACAATGTAAGACGGCAGCGTGGCAGGTAAGAAAATTCGCCGAATCATCTGGAATTGGTCAAACCGATAGACCCGTCCCACCTCGACCAGCTTGCAATCCACGCCCTGAATGCCCGTCATCAGGTTGAGGTACACCGGGAAGAACACGCCCACCGCAATCAGCGCAAACTTGGACGTTTCACCAATGCCCAGCCACAGGATAAACAGCGGCACCCACGCCAGCGAAGGAATGCTCCGCAGCGCTTGCAGCAGCGGGTCAAGCAAGCGCCGAGCGACGGGAGAATAGCCCGTCAGCGCACCCAGAACCGTCGCAACTACTGTTCCTAGGGCAAACCCCAGGAGCATCCGCCCCAGGGTTGCCAGGATATGTCCCAACAGTTCGCCGCTCGCGGTTAGTTCCCACAGGGTTGCGGCGATCGCCGTTGGGGCTGGCAGCAGGTTGCTGGGGAACACGCCGACGCGAGATAAGACCTCCCAGAGCAACAGCAAGATTCCGGGGACGATGAGGGCGATCGTCCATTGGGATGACTCCCGGCGACGACCCAGTGCAGGGGCATTGAAAGATTCAGATGAGAGTCGAGTCGATTGGCTCATGAGTGCTTCTTACTTGCTAACCACTTTCTCAGCAAACTTTGGCTCCAGCAGTTGTGAAAGCGTCTGCTCCACGTCTACTGAGCCGGGAATCACGCCGCTCTTTTTCAGCACATCGCCCGCAGCGGCGATCGTCTCTCTCTGAGCCTGACCCAACAGCGGATTAAAGAGGTCTGTGCGCTCCTCTAGCTGCTTGCTGGCGACCTGTGGCGGCAGCTTCGCTTCCCGTTGCAGAATCGCGGTCAACTCGCTGGGATTATCCAGCGACCACTGACGGGCCTGCTCATAGGCTGCAATCACTTTTTCCACACAGGTGGGATACTTTTCGGCAAACTCTTCGCGCACATTAAGCACGCCATAGGAATTGAAGTCAGCATTGCGATAGAACAGCTTTGAACCTTTCTCTAACTCGGTATTTGCCATGTGGGGATCAAGTCCGGCCCACGCATCCACATCGCCCCGCTCCAGCGCTGCGCGTCCATCGGCGTGCTGAAGCTGCACCATTTCCACATCATTGGGTGACAGCCCCGCCTCATCCAGCGCCCGCAGCAAAAAGATGTGCGGATCAGTCCCTCGCGTTGCAGCAATTTTCTTGCCCCTCAGGTCTTGCACCGTGTTGATACCCGTGTCAGGACGAGTCACCAGCGCTGTCCATTCCGGCTTGGAGTAAACGTAAATTGTCTTAATCGGGTTGCCATTGGCCTTGCCGATCAGCGCGGCTGCGCCTGCTGTAGAGCCAAAGTCAATGCTGCGGCTGTTGAGCAGCTCCAGGGCTTTGTTGCTGCCCGCGCTCTGCGTCCACTCTACCTTGACACCCTCTTTCGACAGTTCCTCTTCTAGCCAGCCTTTGTCTTTCAGTGCCAGGCTCACCGGATTGTAGTAGGCAAAATCCACCCGCACCGTATCCGGCTTTCCTGCTGCCACCTGAGAACTGCTGCAACTGCTGACAATCAAAAGACTGAGGACGACTGAAAATAATACGGCCCAGCCCGGCAGTCGATTAGGATTTAGCCAGGTTTTCCACGTTCTGATAATTGTTCGTGTCTGCGTGTCAAATGACATTCTGAGATACCTCTTCAATCAATTCATAAACTGTGTACTTTTTTGTGGGCGATCGCCCTTCCTTCTGACAACGAAACCATCCAGACGATCAGCTTGCATTTGTGGGAAGACGATCATTAGCAACCACCTCTCCAACCGGACTCATCATCTTGCTAGGCGCAGGGCGGGAAATGCCCAAAGGCAATTTAGGGAATAGCAAATCCGCTACGCGATGCGCTTCTTCCAAATGCGGATAGCCAGAGAGAATAAAGGTGTCGATGCCCAGGTCGGCGTATTCCTGCATCCGGGCGGCCACCATGTCGGGGTCGCCCACCAGTGCCGTGCCCGCGCCGCCGCGCACCAGCCCCACACCTGCCCATAGATTTGGGCTAATCTCCAGGTTGTCTCGACTGCCGTTGTGGAGTTGCAGCATTCGCCGCTGCCCTTCCGAATCTGCCCGCGACAAGGCCGCCTGAATGTTGCCGCCATTTTGCAAGCTCAAAGTGCGTGTTTAAGCCACTGGTTACCCTATCTGAGTCATCGAGATTGCAACGCACGCAGCCATATGGAGCGATTGAATTACTTTGTGCATAATCCGCAGATTACGGCTGAGACCTTCTACGTTCCTTTGTTGCAGCAGTTTTTGAGCGCTTGGGAGGGCATGGCGATGACGCTCACGCTCGATACTAGCGTGTTATGGGATGAGTATTGCCTGATTGAAGTTTGCCTCATTTGGGGAGGACGCTCGATTCCCTTAGGGCAAGCCGTGTTGGAACATGGCAGTGCCAGCGTGGGCTTTGAGGACTACCGTCCAGTGCTAGAAGCAACGCTCCGACTGCTGCCAGCTGGATGTAGGGTGATGTTGTTAGCCGACCGAGGATTTGAACACGCTACATTCATCCGTTGGTTAGAGCATCACCAATGGTCGTGGATGATTCGAGCCAAATCAAGCCTGAACGTTACACTCTCGCCTGAAGCAACGGTTCCGGTTGAGCGCTTGTTTGCGCCTCAGGGAGAAGCTTATCTGGTTCCAGAGGTGACAATTTTACAAGACATTCCGTGTCATCTTGCGACCGCCCACTTAACCTGGGCAGCTGAACCTTGGGCTGTCCTCTCCAACATCCCACCATCGTTACAAACGTTTGAAGTGTATGGTCAGCGATTTGGAGGCATTGAACCGCACTTTAAGGATTACAAATCTGCTGCCTTTGAGCTGATCCGCTCCCACTTGCGCGGTGCCCAAGCCCTCAGTTGTTTATTGATGCTGCTAGCGGCTGCCACGCTGATTGCCGTTACGATTGCAATCGTAGTCATGCGTGAAAATCGGCGCAATCGGCTCGACTGGCATAGTCAACGGGGACTCAGTTTTTTACAACTTGGCTTACGCGAACTGAAACGGCTGTGCTATCAACATCTCCCGATTCCTGCATTGCTCACCTTACCTCGAATGTCGCCTCCACCAGCTGCTGCTTCCTTGAAAAAACGAGCCAAACTAGAGACAAAAGTTGAATTCTCCCGTGTCACTGTTTTCTCAACTTGAGACTCTAGAAAGTTTTCTGCACCACTAAGGGGCGATGCTACTGAATCACTCTGACCATCCTTGCCTTAAGGCTCTACCTGATTCTCAGGCGATGAGGGTCGAGCACGGTCTATCCTTTGGCGACGTTGCTCAATGTCACGAGCAATTTCACGAATCTCTGAACGGTCACTGGCAATCAAATGAGGGTCTACAACCTGCATTGCATCCTCCAATGAAAGGTTATAGCGGTAGGCAAGTTGGAGAATGTCCGTTTCATACAGGGCAGCACGGTCAAACCTACCTTGTCCGTAGAGCGAAGGCAATGCATAGAATTTGAGAATCACCAGTCCTTGGGGCGTGGCACAAGGAATACGACGATTCCCCCATTGAATTTCGCTTCTGTAATTCTGCTGCACCTCCTCAAACAGGGCGTTCTGGGTTAACAGCAAATCAACTTGCAGTCCCCGGTAATCGGCTCGAACAAAATCTCGACTCTCTGGTCTAGTAGGTCAGGACGGCGCATGATCAAATCTATATCTTCCGTATTGCGTCCCTCTACATAAGTGAGCATCGCTATTCCACCGACGAGTAAATAGGGAGCACCACTGCTGTCTAGTTCCTCAAATAAACGATCAACTGTTTTGAGCAATTTATTGAAGTCTGACTCACTCACAGCAATATTCCACCTTCTGGGGTTAAAGACTTGGGCGTGACATAGAACGGCAGCTAGTGTATCGGTTGATGCTAAGTACAGGACAAAAGTTGTAAGGATTGCAAAAAGTCTGACTCGTTAGATGGGGATGGATTGAGTACCAGATGGCGCAAATAATCGAGACCCAAGCG
>RFIF01000317.1 GCA_003695655.1 Cyanobacteria bacterium J069 | reverse complement strand
GGGTGATGGGGTGCTACCTTGGTAGCGCGTCTCCTCTTCCGAGTTGCCTTAGGCTCCGTCTTCTTTCCTAACCCCCAACCCCTAACCCCTCATGTTCCTGTTTCTCTCGAAGCTGCTGCCGCTGTTTATCTATCCCGTAGGATTGGCTTGTTTGCTGATGCTGGTGGCGCTAGTGAGCCTGTGGAAGCGGCCGCGGCAGGCCGCCGCGTGCCTGGTGTTGGCGTTGACCTGCTTGCTCTTAGGCAGCAATTTGCGGCTGGCAAATGCGCTGACGCAATCGCTGGAGTGGCAGCATGTTCCTACAGGCGAGCTGCCCCGCACCGAGGCGATCGTGGTGCTGGGCGGCGGCCTCAAGCCACAGATTCCGCCGCGTCCGTCGATCGATGTGATGGAGCAGGGCGATCGCGTGCTGTATGGTGCAGAATTATATCGCCAGGGTAAAGCGCCGTTGGTGATCATGAGCGGCGGGCGGATTTATTGGAACGGCGGCGGCCCGCCAGAATCCAGCGATATGGCCAAGCTGGCGCAAGACCTGGGCGTGCCTGCCTACGCCATTTTGGAAGACCAGACCTCGCTCAACACCTATGAGAACGCGGTGAACGTGAAAAAGATTTTGCAGGAGCGGGGGATTCGACAGGTGTTGCTCGTCACCTCCGCCATGCACATGCCGCGATCGCTGAAAATTTTCCAAAAGCAGGGCATCGACGCAATTCCTGCCCCCACTGACTTTTTTGTGAGCAATCAGGAAATCGATGAAGTGGATAATTCCTGGCAAGCCACCCTTTTAAACGTCATGCCCGACGCCGATCGCCTCCAGCAGACCACCCGCGCCCTTAAAGAATATATCGGGCTGGTGGTTTATCGGCTGCGGGGATGGCTGTAGAAGCAGTAAACGATGTTGCCAAGCGTAGCACGGGGGGAGAAATTGATGATGGGATGATGAGAGGGAGAGATGATGAGCAGCCCATCTCCTCATCCGGTCATCTCCTCATCCGGTCATCTCCCCCGTCACTCCGTCACCCCATCACGCCATCCCCCACCGCGCCATGCCCGAACCGATCTTCTATCGCCGCATCCTGCCGCCATCCGAATCAGAGGCGCAAGCTATTTTGCAGAGTCACTATGCGGCTTACGAATTTCATCGCGAAGTGCGCTATCGGGAGGCGTTTGAGCAGTATTGCCAGTGGTATGCCGAAACCGCTGCCGAGAATCAGCGAGACTACGCCAAGATGCAGCAGGAGCTAAATATTGTGGGATGGCTGAATCGGCGATCGCAGGAGCCAGACGCTAGCTAATCACTTCGATTTCACCCTCGCGCAGGTGGGCCTTGAACTTTTTGGTGAACTGGACGACGACAGGGAAATTGGCGCTGATGGCTTTGCCTTGCCAGACGTTTGCCAACCCCGACACTTCGCCTTCTTGCCCTTTGAGGTCAAAGGGTTCGTTGCGATGTTCGGGATGGTGGTAGACAATAACCGATTCTGTGACCCGGACGCGATCGCCAGCCTTCATAGTGTTCCAAATGATGTCTAAAACTGAAATCTGCTAACTCATGGCAAGCCAGGACAGGCAGCCGTTGAGCAATCCAAATGAGCAATGCCCGATGAGCAAAACAGCATCTCTCATCATCGCATAGGATGATCCTTCAGCCTCAGGCTATGGATCAATAGAATCAGCGGGTTCGCTGACTGGGGCGCTCGGCCACAAGCGCGGTATGGGATTGGCATTCATCTGTCGCCAAATCTGTAGACCCGCCGCACCCAGCGTGAGCAGCGTCACGCCCAGCAGCAGCACCGTCGTCCAGCGGTTGTCCGCAGGGCGAGAGCGGGGACGGACAGGCTCGTCTAAGGTATCGTCAAACAGCAGCGCCCGCGACGCTTGGGACAGTTCCGTATCGGCATCCGGGGCTGGCTGGGGCATAGATGTGGCGATCGCCCACTCAGCACCCATCGGGTCAAACAGTTTGGGAGCCTGCGCCGCTACCTGACACCGCATCACTACGACAGAAGCATTGTCGCGGCCATTGCGCTGGTTGGCATGTTCCAGCCAGGTCTGTACGGTCTGCTCTAGGGTGAGCCGGTCGTCAAACAGGAGTTGCGTCGTCTCTGTCCCCAGTGCCTCTACCCAGTCGTGGTCACTGAGTCCATCCGAGCAGAGCAGCAGCACACCATCTTCATCGATGATGAATCGCTGGACGGTGGGATACAGGCGATCGCCCTCATGCGTGCCCACGGCTTGGGTCAGCGCGCTGGCGTTGGGGAGTTTGCGGGCTTCGGCGTAGGTAGCACGACCCAGGCGCACCTCCCGACTCGCCAGGTCATCGTCCACGGTCAAAAGCTGACAGCGCTGCGGCGTGATCCAGTAAGCGCGGCTGTCGCCCACGTTGAGCAAATATAGCTCCTGCGCGGTGCCGCCGTTGAGCCGCTGCGGCAGATGGAGCGCCAGGGTGAGCGTCGTCCCCATGCGCTGGCGGGCGTGGCGGTTTTGGCTGTCGTTTTGGGTAGCGATCAGATTGTTGACCACGCGGGCGATCGCCTCTAGCTGCTGCATCACCACATCCGGCGACAGCACGACCGTTTCCTCAGCCACTTCATACAGCAGCGCCCGCAGTTGCATGATCAGCGATCGCACGGCCATCTGGCTGGCCACTTCGCCGCCTGCGTGCCCACCAATGCCATCACACACAATGCCCAACCCCGACAGCAGATCGGGCGGACTCTGAAGCCAGGTCAAACTGGTTTGGGCAGACCGTTGGGCCGGCGGATAGCAGGCATCTTCGTTGTGGGCCCGCTGGGGGCCGGCCGTCGTGTCGCCCGCCACGGACAGCTTCAGCGAGAGCTGCGTAGACTGCCCCAATAACAGCTCATTCAGTTGCAGGGCGATCGCCCGCAGTCCTTCCGGTGTATTGGCGTCGGGCTGCTGCATCTGGTCACAGAGCGATCGCACGGGTTCCGCCACCTGAATCTGCATCGCGCTCAGCCAGCCTCGCCAGCCGTCTGCCAAATCCGCCAGCGACGGCTGGCCGCCCGGATGTAGCCGATCGGGAATCAGCTCCCGCAGGCGCACTCGCCAGCCTTCCACTCGCAGGTTGTCGGGCATCAGCAAGCTGGCCGCCACGCCATCGTCGCGCAGCGGGGCCCACAGGTCGAGCATTTGCCACAGCCAGTAGACCTGGCGCGTTGGCGAGGCCGCCGCAAAACTGGGGGCGATCGCTGGCAGCAGCTTCCCGTCCGCATCCACCGGCACATTCTCCAGCAGCATCAGCCGCTGCCCCGCGTGCCAGCCAAAGCCAAACAGCACAGGCACATGCAGCCGATGTGGAAACAGGTGCAAATAGGGCAGCGCCTCATCGGGCCAGGGCTGCGGCAGGTCGGGCGCGGCGGCGGGTTGCGTATCCAGCCACAGGCGCGGCGACACGGCTCGATAGCGCCCCTGCGGCGACACCTGGCTGGGGTCAATACCCTCGCTCCGCCCCACCGTCCACAGATAGCGATAGGTCAACGGCCGTCCACACTGCTGACAGCAGGATTGGTCGGCGGGATTGTCGTGTTGACAGTCTGCGTGGGAACACTGAAGTCGTGTTGACCAGAGCGCCGCAGATCGACGGGAAGGAGGTGAAGACGAAATCATAAGCGTTGGAGGGGCTTTTAGGTCAATAGCTGCCGTCTCCTGACCAATCGTTAAGCCATCATGCAAATCTTCTAGATTTGGAACGGTGTCGTTCAAGATGGAAACAGTCAGGAGCAAAATTTTTGAGCCGTCCTCACAAGCCGTGCAGGGCCAGCCCTCAACTAGCCAACGATAGCGCCAATTCTTAAAAACGCGACAGCCCCCGCCAAATTTTCCAGATTTCTTTGGCAAGGCAGAAATGCCTAGGATGCGACTCGCAATTTAAAGGGTCAGTCGGGGTGCAAATCATCTGGAATGTCCATCCTGGTTTTTGTAGCTACCTGTAGTTCCAAACCGACTCTCCTCAATGGCGCTTTGGACTCAAGATGAGCAGTTCAGTTTCTGGCATCGGTTCAGTTCTCGAAAAGATAGTCTTTCTGTATTGTCTGTATCGCTCTCTTGCATAACGGTATGACCATGAGTCCCAGTGTGATCTGGTTAATTGCGGGCATCGTCCTTTGTTTAATGGAGGTTGTCCTGCCGACGGCGTTTGTGGAATTTGTCATGGGGCTGAGTGCGCTGGTGGTGGCGTTTGTGGCACTGGCGGTGCCCCAAGTTAGCCTCCAGGTGGTGCTCTGGCTGGGGCTGTCGGTGCTGCTGGTGGTGCTGTCGCGGCGGTTTATTCCCCAGCGGCGATCGCGCCTGATTGAGGATTCCTTAGAGGCCCGCACGCTGACCTCCATTCCCCCTGGCGAAGCCGGACGGGTGATTTATGAAGGCAACTCCTGGCGGGCCCGCTGTGAGGATGAAAACTTGGCGATCGCCGCCGATCAAAAAGTCGTGGTGGTCGAACGCCAGGGCACCACGCTGATCGTGCTTCCCGAAAATATGGTGAATCACTAGGGTTGCCGACGGAGGGCGATCGCCTCGCCGCTGGCGTCATTGCGCTCGGTGTCAGAGTTTCTCTCGTTCGTCGTTTCTAAACGTTGACTTTGGAGGTTTGCATGGAAGGGTTTTTCACCGCTTTAGTTGCCCTAATTTTGGGCACGGCCGGGCTATCTAGCTCAGTCAAAATCGTGAATCAGGGAAACGAAGTGCTGGTTGAGCGTCTCGGCAGCTACAACAAAAAACTGAAGCCCGGACTCAGTTTCATCCTGCCCTTTGTGGATCGCGTCGCCTTTCAGGAAACGATTCGCGAGAAGGTGCTGGATGTGCCGCCCCAGCCGTCGATCACCAAAGACAACGTCGCCATTAGCGTGGATGCGGTGGTGTATTGGCGCATCGTAGACATGGAGAAAGCCTATTACAAAGTGCAAGACCTCCAGGCGGCGATGGTGAACCTGGTGCTGACCCAGATTCGCGCTGAGATGGGCAAGATGGAACTGGACGAAACCTTTACGGCTCGGTCGCAAATCAACGAAATTCTGCTGCGGGAGCTAGACACCGCCACAGACCCCTGGGGTGTCAAGGTGACTCGCGTAGAACTGCGTGACATCGTGCCCTCTAAGGCCGTGCAAGAGTCGATGGAACTGCAAATGTCGGCTGAGCGGCGCAAGCGGGCCTCTATCTTGACCTCTGAGGGCGATCGCGAAGCAGCCGTGAACTCCGCCCGAGGCAAGGCCGATGCCCAAGTGCTAGAAGCTGAAGCCAACCAGAAAGCCGTCGTGCTGCGCGCCGAAGCGGATCAAAAAGCTGCCGTGCTAAAAGCCCAGGCCGAGCGCCAGGCCGCCGTGCTGAAGGCCCAAGCCACCGCCGAAGCCATCGGCATCGTCACCCAAGCCCTGAAAAACGACCCGCGCGCCATGGAAGCCGGACAAGTCCTGCTGGCGCTGGGCTATCTCGACATGGGCAACACCATCGGCAAGAGCGACAGCAGCAAGGTCATGTTTATGGACCCCAAGAGCATCCCCGCCGCCCTGCAAGGAATGCTGTAAATGGTAGATGAGAAGGAAGGTTAGGGGTTGGGGGTTAGGAG
>RFIF01000316.1 GCA_003695655.1 Cyanobacteria bacterium J069 | reverse complement strand
GTCAGGGGTTGGGGGTTAGGGGTTGGCTACGTGCGAGGCTCTGCCTAGGCCAAGTGCCCTGGTTTGGATGCCCCATCTTGCTAGAAGCGTTTAGAAGCAACCTTTATCGTAGCAAGCCAGTCCAAATCGTGGGCGATCGCCGGAAAAGCCGTCTCATCTGGTGGAGTCAATAGTACTCCTGACTCGACTCTTCACATCCATGACTGACCTGGAAAAACGAAAGCTTTACTCTGTCCTTTGTCACGGATCGCAGTTGATTAGCTATGCGCTGGTGTCTGTCGCGGTGCCGATTGTGTTTCTCTTGGTGTCCGAAGATCCCGTCGTGCAGGGCAACGCCAAGGAAGCCATTAATTTTTACCTGACCGTGCTGATCTGGGGAATCATTTTCTTTGTGCTGTCGTTTGTGCTGATCGGCATTCCATTTCTGATCGGGCTAATCATCGTCAGCGTGATTATGCCGATCATTGCAATGGTGCAGTCCGCCAGCAACCTGGAGCGTCCCTATCGCTATCCCTGCATCTGGCACTTTATCGAGTAGCTGTGTTGAGTAGACCTCTTGCGTGAATCATGGCGCGGCACGATTCACGCCCTCAAAACAGCATTCATTCAAGAGATTTAGTAGTTGGATTGAAGCAGGTCATGAGTGGGCAGAACAGAGAACATCCTGCTGAACTGCTCCAACACTCCAACACCTACTCCACTGGAACTGTCCACCAGGCGAGAGCATAGTTCTGGGTCGGAGTGTTAGCGCGATCGCGATACACGACGCGAATTTTGTAGCGCCCCGTTTCAGGGACGCGGTGGAAGATATGCTCCACGCTGTCTACAGCGCTGACGGATGACCAAATGCGATCGCCCAAATCCTCATCCTCCGCCCGCATCAGATAGACATCGAGATTATTCAGACCCTTGTCTTCAAAACGCTCACCCACGTCGTATACACCGTTGCGGTTGGCGTCCTTCAGGTTTACCACGCGGTTCCAGGCGAGGGTGATGGCGACATGGCTGCCCGCCACCAGCGGCTGCTCCAGCACATAGTCTTGATAAGCAGGGGCTTCTCGCCCCGTGCCCACGGTGCGATAGTCCCAGCCGATGAGCGGCACGGGCGCATCCGGCGCAAACTGACCAGAGCCAAACTGCATCAGCGATCGATAGGCGTGCAGGTGTCCGGTGCCGAGGTCGGCATCTAGCGGCTTCGCTTCGTCTGTGTAGGCGTCGGAACTGAGCCAGTCGCGATTTTGCTTGTTTACCGCCGTCCGGGTCATGCCTAGCAACAGCCCGTCGCCTGTGTCCTGAATTTTGTCTGCTGCATTCATCATGACGGCTTTCATCACCTCATGACGACGGGCATCCAGGCTCCAGTGGGGCTGCTGTTCGCGGATCTGGCGATCGCCAAATTCCTGCAACAGCGCCACCATCGCCGTCACATGGGGCGCGGCAAAGCTCGTTCCCGTGGCGGGGCTGCTGAGGCTGCCGTCTGGCTCGATCGTCTGAATATTGGTGCCCGGAGCCATCAGGCTAATCGAGCGACGCGGGCCGACGTTGCTTTCGGGTTCGCGCGATCGCCCGTAGATCGGCGGCGGCTCGCTGCCCAGGTCAAAAAAGCTGACTTTGCGATAAATCCCATTGACGGCGATGGAGTTAGAAACCGTCATGCCGTTGAAATTATCGGTCGGGATGGGAATGCCGCCCTCGCCCTGGTTTCCGGCAATCACGTATAGCACATTATGCTGATTAGCCGACCAGTCGATGCATTGGGTGAGCAGCGCATTGCCGTCTAGCCGGGCGTTGGGGCGAGGATCTTGCGACAGCGATTCGCCAAAGCTAAAGTTAATCGCCCGCACATCGTCGCCGTTTTGCAGCGCCACGGTCTGAGAAGCCAGACACTCTAAAGGCTGCCCGCCGCGCCGCTCAAACCCTGCCGCCGCTGCATACAGCCGTGCTTCCGGGGCAACGCCCTGCACCAGCTTGTCACTGCTGACCATGACGCTGGCAACGTTGGCGGCGTGGGGGTCGATGGTGTCATTCGGCTGGGCCAGCCCATCCCGGAAAAACACCTGCCGCACCCGCACAGCAAAGTTGTTAGCCGCCGCCTTATCCAGCCCAAACAGAGCCGGGCGACCAATTTCCACTTGCCCAATGGCAATTTTGCGGCCCGTCAAGTTGTATGGCTCAGACTGCACCCGACGAGCGTCAATACCGCCTACCTCCATCGAGGTGACAGAGGCAATGTAGGCGATCGCCGGAGCGCCCAGCAGCGACGTTGCTATTCCGACCATCATCCACCGCAGCCGTCTCGCCAATCGCCGCTCCACCATGAACATCTCTCCCAACAACAGCTTGTAAAGTTGATTTGCCTTACATCGTAGCCTTGAAAATTGGGCTGTGCGAGTGAGTTCGAGCTTTCTCCACGCTTTTTAAAGCTTTTTTCAGAAGCGGCTGCCAAGATGCCAAAGGGGAAGCAAAGTTGGGATGAGCAAATTTCTCAAGGGGCAGTTGCGCGACTCCCCATTTTGTATAAAGCTTCTTGTAGACAGATGTTTTTATAAAGCTTTAAGAATAGGCTCTGGACTGCTTTGCAAAGGGTCTGGACTGATGAATGAGCTTTGTTAAAATTAATACAAATTAGACCCAGGAGAACCCGCCGCCATGACCCTGCCCACCTCCGAAAAGCCGATCGTCATTGCACCGTCGATCCTGTCTGCCGACTTCAGCCGCTTGGGTGACGAAATCAAAGCCGTTGATCAGGCTGGCGCAGACTGGATTCATGTAGACGTGATGGATGGCCGCTTTGTCCCCAACATTACCATCGGCCCGCTGATCGTAGACGCGATCCGCCCCCACACTCAGAAGCCGTTGGATGTTCATCTAATGATCGTGGAACCTGAGAAGTATGTGGCCGACTTCGCGAAAGCGGGAGCCGATATTATCTCCATCCACGCGGAGCACAACGCCTCCCCCCACCTGCACCGCACGCTCTGCCAAATCAAAGAACTGGGCAAGCAAGCCGGAGTCGTGCTGAATCCCTCCACGCCACTGACGCTGATCGAGTATGTGCTGGAAGTATGTGACCTGGTGCTGATTATGAGTGTCAACCCTGGATTTGGCGGTCAGAGCTTCATTCCGGCAGTGCTGCCCAAGATTCGGCAACTGCGTGAAATGTGCGCCGAGCGCGGACTCGACCCCTGGATCGAAGTCGATGGGGGTCTCAAAATCAACAACACCTGGCAGGTGCTAGAGGCGGGCGCAAATGCGATCGTGGCGGGTTCTGCTGTATTCGGCGCAAAAGACTACGCCGAAGCCATCACGGGTATCCGCAACAGCAAGCGTCCTGAGCCTGCGCTGGCAACGGCTTAGTCTCGGTTTCAGGGGTTAGGTTTCAGGGGTCAGGGGTCGGGCAGGTGAAACACAGTGCAGGTGAAACACGGTGCAGGTGAAACACAGTGCGGGTGAAACACAGGGCAGGTGATAGGATGATGCCGGGTTCTGCAACCTAACCCCTGACCCCTAACCCCTCAAATGGCTTCTATTCAAAATCAAATTGTTCTGATTACGGGTGCAAGCAGCGGGATTGGCGCGTCTTGTGCCCGTTTTTTTGCAGATGCAGGAGCACGGCTGATTTTGGCGGCGCGGCGGCGGGAGCGGCTAGAGGCTTTGGCGACGGAGCTAAAGGACAAGTTTGGCACCGAGACGCTATTGCTGCAACTGGATGTGGGCGATCGCTCTGCCGTCGAAGCGACTCTTACGGCCCTCCCCGAAGCGTGGGCTGCGGTAGATATTTTGATCAACAATGCCGGACTCAGCCGGGGACTGGATAAGCTGCACGAAGGCGATATCCAGGACTGGGAAGAGATGATCGACACGAATCTGAAAGGGCTGCTCTACGTAACGCGGGCAATTCTCCCGGGCATGGTGCAGCGGGGACGAGGACAGGTCATTAATCTTGGCTCCATTGCTGGACATCAGACTTATCCGGGCGGTAATGTCTACTGCGCTACCAAGGCCGCAGTCAAGAGCCTGACCGAGTGCCTCAAGTTAGACCTGCTGGGAACGCCCGTACGCATTAGCTCAGTCGATCCGGGGATGGTAGAGACGGAGTTTAGTGAGGTGCGGTTTCATGGCGATGGCGATCGCGCCCAGAAGGTCTATCAGGGACTGACGCCGCTCACGCCAGACGACATCGCCGACGTGGTTCTGTACTGTGCCACTCGACCGCCCCATGTCAATATCAATGATGTCGTTTTAATGCCCGTTGACCAGGCCAGTACGACGATGTCCTATCGCCGCAGTTAGGTAGGGTCGCCGCAGTTAGGTAGGCGTCGCCGCTGTTATAGCGATGGACAGAATGGTTAGGACAAGCCTCAAACTGAAAAGCCTGATGCAGATGGGCTTCAGACCTAACCCCTGACCCCTAACTCCTGACCCCTGCTATACGGCAAACGCCTCAGGATTGCACGAGTCCAGAGATTGAACGCAACTTGGCAGAACCAGGAAAAGATCTGCGGGGCAGTGTCTTTGTAGGGGCGGCAGCCATCTTCGGCAAACGCGACATCCCTCGGCTTGCGGCTAAATTGCGCCAGTTCCTGCCACCCGCGACAGTAGCGTAAACAGCCCGAAGCCAATAAGCAAAACACCGCTGGCTGGCGTAATCCAGCCCGACCAGCGGCGCAGTTCCAAGATTTTCTTGATCGATGCGGTAAAGGTGCCCGCCAAAATTAGCGGCGCGACGTAGCCCAGCGTGTAGGCCAACAGCAGCGCACTGCCCAGCAGCGGGTCGCGAGTCGTAGAAACCCAAGCCAGCAGCGTCGCCAGGACGGGTGTACTGCATGGCGACGCCACCAGCCCAAAGGTCAGCCCTAGCAGGTAGGAGCGCACGCCCTCGGGCCAGTCTTGGGAAATCCACTCCATGCCGGTAAACGACGGCAGCCGCAGCGGCAGTGCTTCCAGCAGGTTCAGCCCCATGAGGATGGCAATGACACTCACCACAATCGGCAGCCCCAGTCCGACTTGTCCGTAAATCCGGCCGGCGATCGCCGCCACAATGCCCAGCGCTGCCAGCGTTGTTGCCAGCCCCAGCGAAAACCAGGTCGATTGGGCGGCTGCCTGCCAGCGGCTTTTGGCTTCGTAGCCGCCAATATAGCCAATCGTGATCGGCAACATCGACAGCATACAGGGCGTCAAGCTGGTCAGCAGCCCTGCCCCAAAAATAATCCCCACGCTGGCAGGTGATAGATGGGTGAGCTGTCCAGACACTAGGGTATCGGCGGCATGTTGGAGCTGATAGAGCGAGGTTTTTAGGGACTCAAGCATGGCGGCGGGCAATATTATGTAGGGTTGCAGGATATGAGGTTGACAGAAATTTAATTGACAGAAAATTTGATTAAATTATCTTGGCAGAAAATTCATTTAACTAAAAGTCTGGGCAAATGGGGCGATCGCATCGAGTCTCCTGGCGATCCTGCGGCTTAAGGTGTTCCTCCGACGCGCTGAAGCTGGGCCACAGCAGAGATTCGCCTCGTTTTCCCCCTTTTGTTTCCCTTTCCTATTGTCCTTTCCTATTTTAGAGTCTGCCCGGAAAGTCTAGAGAATGCCAGAGTATTGGGATGGGCGGCTAAAGTGATTCCTCAAGCAATTCTTGTAATTTTTTAAGGGAGTGAATACTTGCATGAAATTCCTCCGGAACATTACGGAATTTTTACAGTCGCTTAACCAAAACATCGATCCAGTTCCGAGAAATCCGAGCCATCCTGGTAATCAAGTGTAAAGGTTTGCAACTACCATGCCTGGACTAGACTCCTTAACCTGGCACGATGTAGAAAGCTGGGCGCGCCAACTGGTGGCTCCCGTGGCGCTGTTGATGGTGACGATCACGGCGATTAGTCTGCGACTGTTGCCTCAGTCTGCCCGTCGCACCGCTCGAAATATCCTGCTGTCGCTGGGTTGTTTTGCGCTGGTGGTGGTTTCTCCGGCGGGCGTTTCGGCGCTGGAGCAAAGCATGACGATATTTGCCGCCGCTGATACTCACGAACCCGTAGATGCCATCGTCGTGCTGGGGCGCGGCCGGCGGCTAAATCCGTCGCGGGTTGCAACGGTAGCTGAACTCTGGCGCACGGGGCGATCGCCCAAAATATTTGTCAGCGGAGCGGGCGATGCGCCCCTGATCGTGGAGTCGCTGCAAGCCGCAGGCATCCCCGCCGAGGCGCTGGCTGGCGAAGAATGCTCTACTACCACCGAAGAAAACGCCTGGTTTTCCCGCGCCGCCCTGTTTCCCCAAGGTATTAAGCGGGTCTTGCTGGTGACGGACGGGCCACACCTATGGCGATCGCAGATGACCTACGAAAGCGTCGGTTTTTCAGTGATCACCCACAGCAGCCCGTTGACTGAACAGCTTTCCAGAAAGCGCCGCCTCTCGCTGATGACTCGCGAAACGCTGGCGCTTGTGGCCTATGGACTCAAAGGTCGGCTGGGCGATCGCGCCAATTTAGACATCCCATCGTCGGTGCAAAATCGGCTGGCGAAACGACGGTGTTGGGTGGGCGCTTGAGTGTGGAGTGTTGGTGTGTTGGAG
>RFIF01000024.1 GCA_003695655.1 Cyanobacteria bacterium J069 | reverse complement strand
GGGTTAGGGGTTGGGGGTTAGGAATTGTATTAGTTCTTGGGCCTGATAAATACGGTAGCAGTGCAGGTTAAAGGTGTGTGTATTGACTGCAAAAGCAGCGGCAAACTGATTGTCCAGTGACAAGGGTTGAATCCGCCAGTGTGAATGCGGTGAGGATACGTTTGTGAATGGTGTGAGGCAGGTAGAGCCATTGGGGGCGATCGCCAGATCCACCTGATCCAGTCCGCTCAATCCTTCCCCAATCGCCTTCAGATACGCTTCTTTGCAAGTCCAGATCTGAAAGAACTGGGTGTACTGTTCTACTGGCGATAGTTGACTCAGAAAGGCTTGTTCTTGTGCAGAAAAAAAGGATGCAGCTAGGGCTGGAATATCTAGGGGGCGCTGCTGCTCCAGATCGATACCAATCGGATTCGCTAAGGTAAATGCATAGAGCGCTAAGCCACCCGAATGAGACAAATTGAATTGTAGCGGCGGGCTTTCATGGGAGGATTCGGCGAGTCCAGGTTTGCCATAGGGGTTGTAAAAGAAGCGAATTTGCGAAGGGACGCAGGACAAATAGCGGCTGAGCAGATGCCGCAGGATGCCCCGGCAAGTGATGAATCGAGTGCGATCGCGCTCCTGTCGAAACTTTGCGGCTCTGGCGTGTTCGTCGGGTGAAAGGGTTTGGGCAAGGAATGGCAGGCTTTCTGAACAGCGTTCTACATGCACTAGCCATAGGTGAATATCCGTGACAGAGAGGTGGAGTTGTGACGGCGGCAACTTCCAATTGGGACGGAGTGAAGCAATTTGAGAACTGTGCGGAGACATGACTTGCGGATAGAAACCAGACGGTATGAATCAAGCTGAATGAACGTCGTCAGCCCGTTTTACGGTACAGATTAGATCACCCGTTTGACGAGTATCGTAACCGCCCAGCGTTTGCAGTTGCGACAGGACGCGGCGATGACCCAGCGTACTCAAAAGCTGCTGAACGGGCGCTTCCTCCAGATACGATTGAAGCATCACCAGATCATAGCGGGCGCGATGCAGCGGGATGAATTCTAGCCCAAAGGCAGCAGCAACCGACGCCGTGCTGACGCCAGCCATCGCTTGACCTGTGGCGATCGCCTGTGCCACTTCCAGATGCCCCGCCGCCAGGGTGTCGAACCCCTGAATTGCTTGCGGCTCCATGCCTGCCGCCTGGAGCGATCGCTCCAACACTTGCCGACTGCCCGCCCCCACTTCCCGGTTGACAATTCGCACATCCGGCCGGGCCAGGTCTGCGACCGATCGCAGCCGCAGCGGGTTTCCAGGCTGAATTAGCAGCCCCTCTTCCCAACTGCCTAAATTAATCACCACGGCGGCGATATTTTGCAAGGCGGTTTGCGTTTGCAGCGCGGTTTTCACAAAAGGCACATTGTGGTCTTGCGTGACGGAATCATAGAGATGCATCCCGGCAATATGCACCTCTCCGCGACAGAGTCGATCGAGGGCACACAGGCTGTTATCCAGCGTCCAATGCACGCGCAGGTCGGGGTGCCAGCGCTCGGCGGCCCGCGCCCACAGCGACAGCGCCGGCGTGCAGCCCGCAATCACCACCGTACGACTCAGCCTTTCCAGATCATCCAGCAGTTTGACGCGCAGTGTGGGTGAGTTTGCTTCACGCACCCCTTCGCCGTCAGCGGGAATCATTTCCAGCCGAAACGCCTCGCGGCCCCGCAGTGGATGGGCAATCCAGCGCCCCCCAACTCGGGCCAGACTCAGGCGCGTCCCGATATCCGGCGGAAAGTTTTGAGTGGGCACTGCGTCCAACTCAGGCGCGTCCTGTTCCAGCCAAAACAAGTCTTCGACCCGGCAGCCCAGCGCCTTGGCCAGCCGCAGCGCCACGGTCGTCGAGGGGGCATATTGTCCTGCCTCCACGCCGCCGATGGTTTGGCGAGAGATGCCAGCGATCGCTGCCAGGTCTTGCTGGCTCATGCCCAGTCGCAGCCGCACTTGCCTGAGGTTGTTGCAAAGGTTGTTTTCTGGTTTCACAGGATTGAATGAAAGCCTTTTGTGCTTATCGGCATTGTTGCATGAGACTGCATGGCGAGGACGCTGGCAGGGGAAAGGTTGAGTCTTGGCCAATTATTCCAGCAGCAAAAGTCGGTGTGGATCGAGCGTGATGGGCCATGGTTGTGGACGATCCTTCAGGCGCTGCCATTCTTCCTTGAAAACTTCTGCCTGGAGGTGATAGTCGTCGGCGTGGAGCGGCGCACTGCCGAGCTTGAGCAAGAGCGTCATGCGGTGCGGCGTTTCGCTAGTCCAGGCGAGCCAGCCGGGAAAGGTGTTGGGCGGGTGGGGCGGGTGGGGAAAGCGAATGTGGTGGGCCCGGATGCCAAGATGTGTGTGTGCTGGCGTGATGGGTTCTATTGTTTCTAGCGTACAGTTCCAATCCAGCGCTTGGAGCTGACGCGTTCCTTGGGCTTGGATGCGAGTGTAATTTTTGCATCCCGTAAGCCGAGCCACAGCTTGCGTTTGAGGATGATCAAAGACGGTTTGTTTTGATCCGGTGGCAATCAATTTTCCGGCTTCCAAAACGAGCAAGCGCTGACACAGGCGATAGGCTTCTTCTAAGTTATGAGTGACGAAAAGCGTGGTGCCTGAGTAGTTCGCCAGGGTTTTGCTCAACTGCTTTTCTAGCTCGCTGCGGAGGTGGGTGTCGAGGGCGGAAAAGGGTTCGTCGAGCAGCAATATATCGGGGTTGGTGGCGAGGGCGCGGGCCAGGGCGACGCGCTGCTGCTGTCCGCCCGAAAGCTGGTGGGGATAGCGATCGCCCAGCTCTGCCAACTGCACCAGTGCAAGCTGTTCTTTAACTCGTTGCGATCGCAGTTGGGGCGGCAGTTGGCGCAGGCCAAAGGCGATATTTTGCGCTACGGTCATGTGCGGAAACAGCGCATAGTTTTGAAACACCAGCCCCACCTTTCGCCGATGGCTGGGGACATTAATGCCCCGTTTCGCATCAAACAGCGTCCGACCGTTCAATACAATGCGTCCTTGGTCGGGTGTTGCGATACCCGCAATGCAGCGCAGCGTCAGGCTTTTGCCAGAGCCAGAGGCACCGAGCAGTCCGACTGTTTCCGTCTGAGCAGCAAAGGCTAGATCGAGGGCAAAGTTTGACAGCCGCGCCTGAATGTCTACTCGCAAGCCCGGTGCGTCGCTGGGGACGGGCGATTTCAGCAGCGGCAAATTGGCAGATCTGGGCGCTTCATCGAGGGAGTGGCGGCCTGTCGGATTGGGGGCAGTTTCTGTCCGCCGACCCTGTATCCGCTGTTCATACCACCGCTGCCACAGGTTAGCCGCAATAATGCCCGATAAGGAAATTGTTAGAATCATTGCGACCCATAGCCACGCTTCACTCATGGCTCCCGCTTCGACAGCGAAGTAGATCGCCATCGGCATGGTTTGTGTTTGCCCTGGAATGTTACCCGCCAGCATCAGCGTTGCGCCAAATTCCCCCAGCGCCCGCGCAAAGGACAACATCGCCCCCGCTAAAATGCCGGGAGCCGACAGTGGCAGCAGCACCCGCCAAAAGACATATCCCCGCGATGCGCCCAGCGTTTGGGCCACTTGCAGCAGGCTGCTATCGACTTGTTCAAAGGCTCCCAGCGCCGTTTTATACATGATGGGAAAGGCGACGACCGTTGCCGTAATCACGGCGGCATACCAGGTGAATACAACGGTGAAGTCCACTTGAGCGGTCAGCTTGCCCAGGGGGCCATGTTTGCCAAACAGCAGCAGCAGCAAAAAGCCCACCACGGTCGGCGGCAAAATCAGCGGCGCAATCAAGATGCCTTCGATGAGCGATTTCCAGCGGCCGCGATAGCCCAGCATCCAGTAGGCGGCGGCGATGCCGATGAAGAAAGTGGCGATCGCCGCGAGTCCTGCCGTTTTGAGGGAAATCCAAAGCGGAGAAAAGTCTGAAATCATGGCAGCCAATCGGGCAAAATTTACGCGGCTAATTAGCGAGCAATGCCAAAGCCGTAGCGTCTAAAAACTGCTTGGGCGGGGGCACTGGTCAAAAACTGGGCGTAGGCGCGAGCGGCCTGCTGATTGCGACTGGCGGCCACGACGGCGATCGGATACACGATGGCAGCGTGCAAATTGCTGGGGGCGGTGGCGACCTGCTGAACCTGGTCAGAAATTCGCGCATCGGTCGCATAGACCACGCCTGCATCCGAGTTGCCGCTTTCGACCGTGCCCAACACATTCCGCACCGAGTTGCCATACACAAACTTGGGTCGCAGTTGCGCCCAGATGCCCAGGTTTCTAAACACCTCTTCGGCATATTGTCCGGCGGGAACGCTGCGCGGCTCGCCGACGGAGATCCGCCGAACGGAGGCATTTGTCAACTGTCGAAAGCCCGTCAGCCCCAGCGTTGAGCTACGCGGCACCACCAACACAAGGCTGTTGGTTAGCAGATTACGGCGGGTGTTGGTGAGGATCAGGTTCCTTGCTTGCAGGGCGTCCATTTGGCGAGCGGCGGCGGAAATGAATAGATCAACGGGCGCACCCTGCTCAATTTGCTGCTGAAGCGTGCCAGAACTGGCAAAGGTATAGTTCACTCGGATGCCTGGGTTGGCCGCTTCAAAGCGGGCGTCCAGTTCTTCAAAGGCATCTTGCAAGCTGGCGGCGGCGGCAATCAGCAGCGTCGTCGTTTGGGCGGGGGCGGGTGTGGGAAGCAGAATCTTCAATCCGACCGTAAGGGCGATCGCAGCGAACAATCCACTCAAAAACGCCAGAATTCGTCTTCGCTGCATTACCCCGTCTCCATCAGGAATTTGCTGTTTTTTGCGGTGCCGACAGGCAAAGCAAGTAAAGCCAACATTATGCCAATATACTTGCGTAACTTCAAGCGCAAATATTATTGCGAAATTTATTGCGAAATTTATTGCGAAATTTATTGCGAAATCGGCAAATCTCAAAAAGATGAAGACTTGCCCCGTTGGATGCCAGCCTGGGGTCCTTGCTCGATCTGCAAAACAGCGGTCTGCTGGCGCGAATGCTGTAAATTTAGGGGTTTTTGAAAAATTCCTGAGTATTTGTACTTAGTTATGAAAACGTAGGTAATCCTCGCATTTGTGTTGATTGCGTAATTGATTTCATCCTGGTCAGAGTTTGTTTGAGATTCCGGTAGATCTGTCGGGTATCCTGAAAAAATTAGGAGCGTACAGCCAAATCTTTCGTAAGTTCTGCCTCCGACAACTCTAGACGCTTCCTTATTCATGTTTATGCAACATTTCAGGAACCGAATTCGGGTTCAGAAAGCAGTATCGCGCGATCGCGCAGAGGCAAAATTTAGGGACATTTTCCACGCCAACCCTGCCGCCAGCCTGCTGCTCAGCTTTCCCGAAGGACAGATTCTGGAAACCAATGCTGCGTTTTGTGCCCTGGTGGGCCGGCCCGTCGCTGAGCTAATTCAGCGCCCAATCGCTGCGCTTGGGGTTTGGTCGGATCTAGAAAACTATCAGCAGTTGGTTCGGCGGCTGCACCAGTCCGACTCGGTTACATCCTTTGAGAGCAGCTTTTGCACCCAGACAGGCGACACCCAGGGAGTGCTGCTGTCGGCAAAGGTGATGCGCTTTCAGCGTGGGCCACAGATGGTAATTACGGCGATCGCCCTACCCGCCCAAAGCTCGTCGCTGCCCGCCCCGCCGCCCCCGCC
>RFIF01000315.1 GCA_003695655.1 Cyanobacteria bacterium J069 | reverse complement strand
CGCCCGCGCCCACTCCGAAGACTGGCGCTCAACCGACTGCCCAGCCGGCCCGCAAACCGACCGCCCAGTCTGGCGCAGGACTCCGCAAGCGCCCGCCCATCCAGCGCAGCCCCGACGCTTCCCCAACCGATCATCAGCTCAAGGAGCATGTTTACGGACGGCTCCAGCAGTTGCTGCGACAGCAGCGCTATCCCCACGCCGTTACCCTGGTGGAAGGATTGGCGCAGCGCCTCCCCAATGACCTGGAAGTGCGGCAATGGCTGGCGATCGCCTACCAGCGCTGGGGTCGCCACCTGGTCGATTTACAACAGCCCGACAAAGCCCGCACCTACCTCAACAAAGCCCTCCGCACCGACCCCCGCAATCGGACACTCTGGTTTGAAGTCGATCGCGACCTGCGGCGACTAGACGGCATTGAGATTTTGTAGGGCTGATGGCAGGGTTAGGTTTTAGGTTTCAGGGGTCAGGGGTCAGGGGTCAGGATCACTCTGGTATCTGCCCCCACTAGCCATAGCGCCAGACACAAGTAGCGCCAGACAATAAGATTTAGAGAAAGATTAGGACAAATTAAGACTGCTCAAGCCTGGCATCGCGCTACTTTCAGACCTAATCCCTGAAACCTGTCCCCTGAAACCTGTCCCTTGAAACCTGACCCCTGAAACCTGACCCCTGACCCCTAAGGCGTGGCCTTGAGCACACTGCGCTCGGCTGGGTCGAGGGTGAATTCTAACGGGATGCGGTCTTCATAGGCTTTCACAACTTGGCGATAGACCTCGTAGCGGGTTGGCAGCGTGCGGTTGGCTTCGCCAGGGCGGCGGAACGTGATGGTGTAATCGACCGTTTTGTTGATTCGGGGAGTGCCCGGGCGCTCCTGCCGTTTTTGGCGGGCTTCTACGTCGTCTATTGTGGGTTTAGGCGGCAGTGCTGGCCACCAGAGTCCTTGTTCATCGGGCCCTGTCACCGCACCATCGGGCTTTTGCCCGTTGTGGTTTTCCAGCGAGGTCGAGGCAAATTTTTCAATGCGAGGAGGGCGATCGCCGGGACGGTTGGGCCCCTCATATTCCACCAGCCAGGTATAGGTAGTGGTTGCAGTGGCTTGATATTGAGTAGAGATAGGCGTCTCACAACCGCTCAGCGCCAAGAGGGGCACACTGGAGAGAAGCAGGGCTGCCTGCCGCCAGCGACGGTTGAGAAACCTGCCAGAAAAGAGGGGCGATCGCAAGAATTGAGTCATGGCGCGTTCTATCTGGGAAGGGTTCAGGAGTTTTTACCAGTCTGCAAGTTTGGGGCTGCAAGTTTGGGGCTGCAAGTTTGGGGCTGCAAGTTTGGGGCTGCAAATTGGATCCCGTAATTGAGTATGCCGCGTTCCTGCGGGCAATGCAGGCTTATGCAAACACAAGCTGGCTGCTGAGCTTGCAAAAGCTTGAATTAGCTTCGGACACTTCAATTTTGTTCACGATCAGAAGCAGGCAGATAGTGCAAGCAGACAGTTTTAGAAAAGTCACAGATGTAGGGGAATAGCATGGAGCCAATGCTAAGGGGCTATGAGGCTTTACAGGGCGATCGCCTCTATTCTAAGCCTTGAAACCAGGGCTAAAAGAATCCAAAAATCAGGGTAATTCAGTCTGAAAAAATGCCGTTGGCAAGGGATGTATCGTGATGAAATACGCAACTCTGACACGCTTACCTCGCCGCATCAATCCCTTGAAACAGACAGGTGAGTCCAGTTGAATTAAATTTGATCCGCCTCCGGAAATTGGCGCTATAGTCATAGGCGAAAAAGCCCTCAAGAGACGCTCAGCCACAATTTTCTGGCTTCAAACAGGCAGCTTTTCAGGTGTTTACTGCCCGTTTCTATAGCACACCAAGGATGTTTGAATGGCGACGATCATAGGCAACTCCGGAAACAATTTTTTAAGCGGTACTGCTGAGGATGACCGCATCTTGGGTGGAGGTGGAAACGATACCTTGCTGGGGTTAGGGGGCAATGACCAGCTCTTTGGTGACGCCGGAGACGATCGCCTTGAGGGGGGTGTCGGGAATGACCGACTGGAAGGCGGGGCTGGCAACGACACGCTGGATGGCGGGGCAGGTGATAACACGCTGGATGGCGGGGCGGGTGATAACACCTATGTCATTAATTCGCCGGGCGATCGCATCATTCAAAGTAATAACCAGAGCATCGCCGAAGTCCGCTCGTTTATTACCTATCGCCTGTCTAACAACCTGCAAAATCTAGTGTTGCAGGGCAATGCCAACATCGACGGCACCGGCAACAATCGAGACAACGTCCTCGTTGGCAATCGGGGCAGCAACGTGCTGCGGGGGCTGGCGGGCGACGATCGCATCTCGGGCGGCGCAGGTGGCAACGATGTTTTAGATGGTGGCCCAGGGAATGACATCCTGGTGGGCAACGGGGGCAACAACACCTTTGTAATTGACAGCGCGGGCGATCGCATCTTGGGAGCCGGGCGCGGCGTTGACACGGTTCAAACCTCTGTAGACTACTTCCTGGTCAGCGGTCTAGAAAACTGCAACCTGCGAGGAGATGCGCGGCTCTGCGTTGGCAATAAGTTAAACAACACCCTCACAGGCAACCGGGGCAACGACACGCTCGTCGGCGGCATGGGCGCGGATACACTGCTGGGCAACGACGGTAACGACAACCTCAGCGGCGGCCAGGGCAACGACGACCTGACGGGAGGAAAAGGTAACGACACGCTGACAGGCGGCGAGGGCCGCGATTTGTTCTATTACCGGAGCGATCGCAACTTTGGAACCAGCGACTTTGGTCGGGACACAATCACAGACTTTCGCGGCACAGACAACATTGTTCTGTCGCGGCGAACCTTCGGACTCCGCAGCCTGCGAGGTTTTGGGTTCAGCAGGGCAGGTGAATTTGCCGTCGTTGCCAACAACCGCCTCGCCGCCGCCAGCAGCGCCCGCATTGTCTATAGCACCGGATCGCGCACGCTGTTCCTCAACACCAACGGCAGCAGCAGCGGCTTCGGCTCCTCTAGCAGCAGCGGCGCGTTCATCAACTTCAGCACCAATACCAACCTCAGCGCCCTCAGCTTCCTGATTGTCTAGCGCCTACCCGTCTAATGCCTAACTGTCTAGCGCCTGCCTGTCTGGCGCTGTACGAGTTTCGACCTCGCAGCCGCCAGCGACATTAGGAGCTTCGCCAAAGAATTTCTGCCAATAGTGCTAGGGGCTGTCATCAGTTGTTACCAAAACACCAGTTTCTTAGGGGTTTCAGCCCCTAGCTTGACTGGCTTGGGCGGGCGCGATAGTGCTGATTCCTCAGGGGTTCTGAGGTGAATTGATGACGCGCCCTAACGATGCGCTTCCAGACCTCGCTTTTGAATTGAGGTTATGATAGAAGGCATTGTTGATATTTCTTAACACTGGATGGTTGAATCCTCCGCTGGACTGGGGCAAGCCAAGGCAACCCTCACGGAATTTATCACTGAGAAGGTGCTGTTTGGCAATCGCCCCACGCCTGAACTGGTCGCGATTCTGCTGGTTTACTTTGTGCAGGGCATCTTGGGGCTGGCACGGCTGGCGGTCAGCTTTTTTCTGAAAGATGACTTGGGGCTGAGTCCGGCGCAGGTGTCAGCGCTGCTGGGCGTCGCCGCCATTCCCTGGATGATCAAGCCCTTGTTTGGCTTTATGTCTGACGGGCTGCCGATTTTTGGCTATCGTCGCCGTCCCTATCTGGTGCTGTCTGGCGTGCTGGGGGCGATCGCCTGGATTGCCATGGCCACCGTGGTACATAGTGCCGTGGGTGCCATGCTGGCGATCGCGCTGAGTTCACTGGCGATCGCTGTCAGCGATGTCATTGTAGATTCGCTAGTGGTTGAGCGCGCCCGCAACGAATCTAGCCAGGCCTCTGGGTCGCTGCAATCCATCTGCTGGGGCGCATCGGCGCTGGGTGGACTGGTCACTGCGTACTTCAGCGGCTTTCTGCTAGAACGGTTCTCGGTGCAGACGGTGTTTGGCATCACGGCAACGTTTCCGCTGATCGTCTCATTGGTCGCTGGATTGATTGCAGAATCGAAAACCACGCAGCCAACAGACTGGTCAGGCATCTGGTCGCAGGTTAAGGACTTGCGCGCTGCTGTCACCCAAAAATCCATCTGGCTGCCCACCGCATTTCTCTTCCTCTGGCAGGCCACCCCGACGGCAGAATCCGCCTTTTTCTTCTTCACCACCAACGACCTTGGCTTCACGCCAGAGTTTCTTGGCCGCGTCCGCCTGATCACCAGCCTGTCCTCGCTGCTGGGCATTTGGCTGTTTCAGCGCTTCTTTCGCACGGTGCCCTTCCGCACCTTGTTTGGCTGGACGATTGTCATCTCAACCGTCTTGGGCATGACGATGCTCATCCTCGTCACCCATGCCAACCGGGCGATCGGCATTGATGACCACTGGTTTAGCTTGGGCGACAGCCTGATCCTGACGGTAATGGGGCAGATCGCTTACATGCCCGTGCTGATTCTTGCCGCCCGCCTCTGCCCGCCCGGTGTCGAAGCGACGCTGTTTGCCCTGCTGATGTCGATCACGAACATGGCCTCCCTCGTTTCCTACGAGCTAGGTGCGGGGTTAATGCACTGGCTCGGCGTCACCGAAGACAACTTCTCTAACCTCTGGCTGCTAGTCATCCTTACCAATCTCAGCACGCTGCTGCCGCTGCCGTTCCTGGGCTGGCTTCCTGGGCCAGAAGACGAGACGATCGAAATTCATACGCCGACTCCGCTTGTCGTGCAACCCGTCGTGGAACTCGGTGAGGGGGTTGGGGTGGCAGAGTGATGGAGTGTTGGAGTGTTGGAGAGCCACAAACTTCCCTCGCTTTAACCAGCCAACACCCCAACGCCTACTACGCCAACGCCCACCCCACCGCCCCAACACCCCACCGTCCAAATACTTCAACATCCCAAATCCTCATGCAAACGCAGCCTCTACCCACCACCGATCGCCCATACAACCGCAAAGACTGGCAGACGGGCTACCGCTCGCTGGAGCAGGAATATGACTATGCCATTGAGGACGTGGAGGGCGAAATTCCGGCTGAGCTAGAGGGCACCCTGTTTCGCAACGGGCCAGGGCGGCTGGAGTTGGGCGGACAGCGCTATCGGCACCCGTTCGACGGAGATGGCATGGTGTGTGCGATCGCCTTTCGCAACGGCCGCGCCCATTTTCGCAATCGCTTCGTACGCACTGAAGGGTTTGTAGCAGAGCAGCAGGCGCAAAAAATCCTCTATCGCGGCGTGTTTGGTACGCAGAAGCCAGGCGGCTTGCTGGCCAATGCCTTTGACCTGCGCCGCAAAAATATTGCCAACACGAACGTGATTTACTGGGGCGGCAAGCTGCTGGCGCTCTGGGAAGCAGCCGAGCCTTATCGCCTCGACCCGCACACCCTGGAAACATTAGGCACTGACGACCTGAACGGCGGACTAAAGCCCGGTGAATCCTTCGCGGCGCATCCGTGGGTTGACCCCGCCAGCGCACAGGATGGCGGCGCGCCCTGCCTGGTGAATTTTTCGATTAGCCCTGGACTGTCAACCCGCATCACCGTCTATGAGCTAGACCTGGCAGGCAATGTGGTGCGGCGCTATAGTCATTCGGTTCCTGGCTTTGCGTTTATCCACGATTTCGCTATTACGCCCCACTACTGCATCTTTTTTCAAAATGCGGTGTCGTTTAATCCGCTGCCGTTTGTGCTGGGGCAAAAGGGCGCGGGCGAGTGCGTCGAGTTTCAGCCCGACCAGCCCACACAGGCGGTGATCATCTCTCGCCAGGGCGACCATGAGATGCAGGTGATTTCTGTCGATTCGGGCTTTGTGTTTCATCACGCCAACGCCTTCGAGCAGGACGGGACGCTGGTCGTGGACTCCATCTGCTATGACTCGCTGCCAGCGGTGGAACCGGGACAAGACTATCGCGAAGTGAATTTTGAGGCGCTGGCTCCGGGACAACTGTGGCGCTTCCGATTTGACCTGGCGGCGAGTGCTGTTGGTCAGCAAAAGCTAGAGGAGCGCTGCGTCGAGTTTCCTGTGGTGCATCCTGACTATGTAGGGCGCGACTATCGCTATCTGTTTGTGGGGGCAGCCCATGAGCCGACGGGCAACGCGCCGCTGCAAGCCGTGCTCAAGGCAGACTTGCACACTGGCGATCGCCAGCTTTGGAGCGCCGCCCCCCACGGCTATGGCAGCGAGCCGATCTTCGTGCCGCGTCCCGGTGCCACCGCAGAAGATGATGGCTGGGTGCTGGTGTTGGTCTACAACGCGCAGCGGCAAAAGTCGGAGCTGGTGATTTTAGACGGGCGGGATTTGACGAAAGGGGCGATCGCCACGCTGCGACTCCGGCACCATGTTCCCTACGGACTGCACGGCAGCTTTGCAACTGAATACTTTGGTCAGTAAGGGCAACGGTCAGTAAGGGCAACGGTCAGTAAGGG
>RFIF01000314.1 GCA_003695655.1 Cyanobacteria bacterium J069 | reverse complement strand
GCCCCCGTCCCGCCCAAAAGCGTCCGGTTGAAGAATTGCCGCCAGAAGAGACCGCCGCTGAAGCATCAGCCGAAACATCGGTGGCTGAAGAAATCGCCGCTGAGGAAACCATTTCTGAGGCAGTCGTGGCAGAGGTAGCAGAGGCGGCAGAGATAGCAGAAGCCCCTGTTACCATTCCTGAGGAAGTCGTAGCGGAGGCCGCAGAGATAGCAGAAACCCCTGTTGCTACGCCTGAAACCATTTCTGAGCCAACTCCAGAACCAGTGCCTGAAGCGCCGGCTGCTGAGTTGGAAAACGCGGCGGAAACACCTCCCGCAACGCCCGAAACTGTTGCCGCCCCAGAGCCAGAACCCATAGCGGCAGCGCCTACCACCATCCTCGAAACCGTCGCTGAGCTGGAGTCAGAACCCGTAGCTGCTGCTGAGCCGGAACCCGCAGCCGAAGCACCAGTTCCAGAGTCGCCGCCTGCCGATGATGCCGCCGCTGCACCAGAAACCTCCAACGCCTAGTCAAAAGCCGTTTGCACCATGACAGTTTGCACTATGACGGATTCGGATGCGATCGCCCGCGACCAGGCACACGGTCTGCTGAAGCAGTTTGACTGTCTCATCCCTGGCGCTGCACCCTCTAGCGAACAGCGTAGCCAGCTTCGCAAAGCCCTGCACATCGTTGCCCAGCATTCGGACTATCAAATGCTGGGCGTTTGTGCAGACTCTCAGCCAGAAGGCTGGGCAGCTTTGCAGCAGTATGCGATCGCCCTGGGGTATGCGCCTCAGCCGCCAGCGGTGTCCCTAGAAGGGCCGGTTTATCTCAAGTTCAATCCTCGATCGAGCTGCTGCTATGCCGACACTTACCCCGGTGAGCATCGCGGCGTGTTGGTGTCCTGCCAGTCCGCCGACCCGGAAGATATCAATCACCTCTATGGTCACTTGCCACTGGATTTGTTTGCAGAAGACTAAACCCATCTTCTCGATCAACTGCTGAAATTCAGCCTGACAAAAGAAAAGCCTCGACACAGTGTGTCGAGGCTTTTTGATTTGATAACTTTACGAATCACCAACTTTACGAATCACCTGAGCAATTCTGAATCAACGGCTAGGTTCAAGATGCCGGGCCAGGGCAAAAAAGACTTTAGCTTTCATCAAAACCATCAGTCTCATCGCCCTACCCCTTAATTCCCAGCCTCTAATCTCCTATTGCCCCGTCAGGTAGGAAGGCGACAGAGTAGACCAGGATTGCTTCACCAAGTCAGCATCCGCTATCACGCTACCCAGGTAGTTACCCGCAGGCAACGAGGGGAAACGCTTGTAAGGCACCACATCCTCGCCAAAGTAGCGAGAGTATTCTGCACTTTCCACCATCACGTCTACGGCTGCCTTGAGGCCGCCATCAGCCAGCAGCTTGTTGTATTGGCGAATCTCAGCCTGCGTTGCCGGAGCACGCCCCAACAGGTGACGGAACAGAAACTCAATCACCTTAGTATTGGGATAGGGCGTGTAGAACCGCTTGCGGTAGATATCTGAACCCGCCAGCGTCTTGACAAATTCACGCACAGAGATTTCGCTGTTGCGCAACTTGCTTTCCAGATCGCTCCGGCGAAACTCTGCCGGAATCTGACCGCTAAATACGTCCATCACCTGCACATAGATCGCATCCAGCACCAGCAAGGTTTCACCCTGGGTCATGCTCGGATTCATGCGGAAAATCCGGGCCGGCTTGCGGCGAGACGTGCCCACGCCAATTTCTACCGACTGCCCTTCACCTTCGGCCAGGAAAGAACGACCCAGTTCTATAAACTTGGGCTTGGTCAGGTCAGGTTGACGAGTTTGAGAAGCCAGATCGGCGATCGCCAATCCGGTCAACGGCAGCTTGCTCGGATCCATCTTCGACTTCACCGGCTCAAAGCTCGGCACCACCAGCGTCTTGTTCTGCTTGGTGAGCGTGTTATAGAGCTTCTGCGTATTCGGGAAATTAGCCGCAGGCAGCGTCAAGAAGCGGTTGTAAGGCACCGTATCTTCGCCAAAGGATTGCGCATATTCAGCGCTATTCACCATGACGTTGATAAAGCCCTTCAAGCCCTGCGATGCCAGGATCTGGTTGTACTTGCGGATTTCCGCCTGATCCAGCGGTGCGCGTCCTAAGAAGTGCTTGGTTCCTAGCTCAATCACCTTCGTATTCGGATAAGGCGTGTAGAACTCCTTAATATAAAGGTTCGACGTACCTAGCCCTTCGATAAATTCCTTCAGGTTGATTTCGCCATTGCCGAGCTTACTCTCCAGCACAGAGAACTCATTCTTGACAATGTAAGGGGCGATATCTCGTTCAAAGACCTGCCGATAAGCTGCACCGATTACCGATTTGAGCTGAGCAACATCCGCCGCCGCCGTCAGCTTGAACACCTTAGTCTGTTCTCGCTTCTTCGACACGCCCTGGCCAGCGCGGAACTGCACATCTGGTTCCGTCCGCACTTCCGTCACCGCACCCAGGTTGACAAAGCTCGGCGTTTCCTCAGCCACCGACTTCAGCACACCCTTGTCGATGATGCTGCCTACACGGTTGCCCCGCAGAGACAGACCGCCTGGCGTCAGATAGCGTTCGTAAGGCACTGTGTCTTCGCCAAACACCTCGCTATACTCCGGCGTATCCAGAATCGCATCTACCACGGCATAAAAGCCTTTCTTGGCGGCAATGTCGAAGTACTTGTTGATTTCCTGACGACCGTAAGTTGGGCGACCTAGCAGGCGACGATGGATATATTCGATCGCCTTTGTGACATACAGCGGTGTCCAATAAAGGCTACGGAATAGGTCAGACTTAGCCAGCATGCGAACAAACTCGCGCACCGTAATCTCGCCATTTTCCAGCTTGATTTCAGCAACCTTTTGGCGTTGACCTTCATACACATCCCGCCCGATCACCTGGAGGTAGATCGCCCGAATCAGGGCTTGCGTCGAGCTTTCCGAATACTTGACGCTGATGCCCTGGGTGCCTGTCCCTTTTTTGCTAAAGGTGCCCGTGTAGCTGGGGAGTTGATCCAGCTTGAACACTTTGGGGCCAAGGCTGCCCGGAGCAACACCGCGAGCGCTGGGATTACTCAACTGGTTATTGATGCCAGGGCCACGATTGATCAGAATCCGGCGGGTGTCTTTGCCAAAGGGTGCGGGGCTGGTGCTGGGATTGCGGGTCTGTTTGGGGAAAATCGCGCCAAACTGGATTTCCAGCGGGTCGTTGCCAGAGCCGTAGACATGCTGATCAGGCAGCGGCTGGTTGTATTTGGCAAACGTCGTGATGAAGTGCGGCACCTTGCGGAAGGGGGCGCTGTATTTGAACAGGTCTTGCTGCGGCCCCCAGTTGCGACATTCCTGAGCCTCTTGCCCCAGGCCGCGCAGATAGGGAACCGTTTCTTCGCCGAAGTAATCGGAGTACTCTTGCGAATCGACGAGCGCATCGATCAGCGCCGGCAGCCCGCCCTTAGAAACGATGCTGAAATACTTCTGCACCTCTTCGCGAGAGCTGGGACCCCGACCCAAAACATGGCGAAACGCCAGCTCTAGAGCGCGGCTGTTGATATAAGGCTCGTAGAAGTTTTTGCGGTACAGCGGCGACTTAGCCAGGCGGCGAATGAACTCCTTCATAGAGATTTCGCCGTTTTTCACCTTAGACTCTAGGTCGGAAATGCTCAGAGAATAAGCACGGGTAATGTCCCGCTCAAACACCTGGCGGTAAGCCGCTTTCACCACGTCGTTCTTCTCGGTGGAAGACAGACCCGGCTTCATGGCGTATTTGGGACGACGCTCGGATGCATTGAAGTAGATCTGGGGAAGTTGCAGCCCTTGCTGGTCACCCGAAGGACGCTGGCGCAGCTTGGTCGAGGGGGTCGGTGCGACAAATTCGTTGATCAATACTTCAAAGTATTGAGTCACGATGAGCGCAGCATCGGCATCATCACGGAATAGCGTTAACGCACCCACGCGCATTTCTTGCAGGGCTACGATAGTTGCTTCGCCAGAGCAGGCGTTTTCGATAATTTCTCGAAGACCGCGGACGTTCACGGAAATGATATTGGGGTCGCCTGCGACGATCGCATAGGTGACGTAGCGCAGGAACCAGCTCATGTCACGCAGAGACTTCTGCATGTTGGCAGGGCCATAGCGAGCCACGTTGATGGGACGGAAGCCCGGCGGCGTGGGGCCAGCGCTGGGCGTGGTAAACAGGTTGCGCAGTCCTTCCAGGAGTCCGCCGCCACCACTACCAGAAACATAGGTCACGGTGCCTAGCTTCATGGCTTCTTCGGTATCTAGCGCGATACCGCCCATCGTCATCATGACGGGAACTTCTTCAGAGGGCTTTTCGAGAAATGCCATGGGAGAGCCACCAACAAAGATGCGGTTGGCAGCACGAGAGACGATGAGTTCCGAACTCCTGGTGATGGCGTCGGCGATCGCCAGACGCTTTAGCCCAGACGTAAAGAAACTAGACAATTCAGCCAGCTCACCCCGCCCCAGAAAACGGTCTTGCTGTTCCGCCTGCGAAATGGTTGAGACGGGTAGGGTTTGATAAAGGTTTGGACGCGCAACAGAGCTTCCACCACTTGCCGTGACACTCATTGGATTTCAAAAGCTCCCTTAATAAACAACTGCCTAAGGTGAGAGTTGGACTTTCCCAGGACGAGATTCAGAACGGCCTGAACCGCGACGATCTTCATGAACCGGAAGAGGTTTGTCGCAAGCAATACTAAACAAGCGTTCTGGGGTCGTACAGATTAACTTTTAGATTAGAACGTTTAGGCCCCGTCATGCGGAATGTTAAAAAGCATGTCGAGATCCTTCTATAGAGTCTCCCAAAAAACCCGGATATCTGGACGTAATCAGCCTGAGAGAAGTGATAAGTTTTGTTGCGAAACAGAGAGTGAGGAGAAGAATGACAGGGTGTTGGAG
>RFIF01000313.1 GCA_003695655.1 Cyanobacteria bacterium J069 | reverse complement strand
GGATCGAGGGTGTATCCCGGCATCAGCTCAATCACGATGCGGGTGGTTTGGGCATCCACCTGCCCAACGCGAATTTCTCGGATGCCGCCGCTGCCGTTTTGCCGGGTGGTCGATCGCCCGAGGGAGATGCCTGGAAGGTCGATAACCAGGCGCGTGGGGTCGGCAATTAGCTGGGCGCGGGGCTGCACGCCTTCGTCGGTTGTAAATACCAGCCGATTTTCAACGGAGTTAAACCGCCAGGATTGCAGCGTGCCCGCTTCCGCAGAAACGGCTATCAGGAGAGACCCTGCAACGCCCAGCACACCAGACAATAACCAAGAAAATCTCACAGTCAACCTCTTAAAACAACCGATTGGGGAGTTGGGGCAGATGCAGAGAGTCGCACAAATCTCCATCGCAATCGACCAAAACCGATTTAACCAGGTTTGGCGCAATTTCGATCAGATTTGGCTGGCAAAATCCCAAAGAATTGAGAAGCGATCCATCTCCTGAAGAAACCACCCATCATACCTATCTCTGAATGGCTCAGGGCGGCATCAACGAAACTTGTCTATCGGACGTAGTAGTCTTCATAGAAGTTTCTAAGTTTGCGGAATTTCTGGAAGCGGAGATGAAGCACTAGCTCCGTCAAATGCCTACACACGGATTGAGTGTAATTCGGGACAGTTTTTGAAATAGAGAAGCGTTTCGGATCTGGGCAGGCGGCGGCTGAGCCAACCACCTTGGGGACTATTCCCAAACCCCGCTTGATGCAAGAGACGAAATGCTCCCCGCACCCTTCTCATCCTTCTAACCTTCTCATCTTTTTAACAAGGTCTACAGGTCACCTGAGAAGTGGCTTCGGATTGCAGGGGTGGCAGGGGCGATCGCGTAGGTCTTCTAACGCGGCTTCTATCTCAGTGTCTTCGCAGGAGAACTGCCCTGCCGCCTGGCAATGCCGCAGTCGCTATACTAATGCAGGAATTAGTGCGATGGCGGCCATGACAAGCAGCGGTGTGGGGCGGGTGGGTGTGATTGGGGGAGGACAGCTTGCCTGGATGATGGGGGATGCGGCGAAGCGGTTGGGATTGCAACTGATGGTGCAAACACCGAGTGAGGCTGATCCGGCAACGGACGTTGCTGCTGAGCTAGTGTTGGCGCAGGTGGATGATGCGGCCGCGACTGCAACCCTGGCACAGCAGTGTGATGTCATCACGTTTGAAAATGAGTTTGTGGATTTGGCGGCTCTGAAAGTGCTGGAGGATCAGGGTGTAGTGTTTGCGCCGCCGCTGAGGGCGATCGCCCCTATCCTCGACAAGTACGATCAGCGTTCCTTCTATCAGTCGATTGGCGTTCCGACTCCTCGGTTTCAAGCAATCTCCTTAGCATCCGAAATCGATGTAAACTTTGGTTTTCCAGTGGTGCTAAAGGCGCGGCGTCATGGTTACGACGGTTACGGCACGTTTATTTGCAAAACGCTAGTAGAGCTTGAGGAGATTCTGCAAAGGCCTGGACGGTCGTGGCTTTTGGAAGAGTTTGTGCCGTTTGAGCGGGAGCTGGCGGTGATGGCGGCGCGGGGGCGATCGGGCGAAATGGCGCTGTATCCGGTGGTAGAGTCGCAGCAGGAAAACCAGGTGTGTCGCCGGGTGTATGCGCTGGATGAGTTTGTGGGCGGTGTGGCAGGGCAGGTAGAAGCGATCGCCCACCAAATTCTCACCGCGCTAAACTACGTCGGCGTGCTGGGCATCGAATTATTCTTGACCGCAAACGGACGGGTTTTAGTGAACGAGATCGCCCCTCGCGTCCACAATTCGGGACATTACACGCTGGATGCCAGCACCACGTCCCAATTTGAGCAGCATCTGCGAGCGGTGACAGGGCTGCCGCTGGGTTCCACTGCGATGACCTGCGCGGGAGCGGTGATGGTAAACCTGTTGGGCTTTGAATCTTCCGCGTCTGACTATGCAGAACTGCGGCAGCAGCTTGCCGCCATTCCCCAGGCGCATGTGTATTGGTATGGCAAGGCGGAATCACGGCCGGGGCGCAAGCTGGGACATGTGACGGTGTGCCTACAGGTGGGGCAGAATCGATCTGAGGCAGAGGCGATCGCCCGTCGAGTCGAGGCGATTTGGTATGGGTAATTGAGCGATGGGGTGTTGGTGTGATGGAGTGTTGGAGTTTTTTGCTTTATCCCTCATCCCTCATCCTTCGTCCCTTGTCCCTTGTCACAACCAATCTGCTTGCTGGCACAGTGGCAGTATTTTACTCAGGAATGGTTTGACTGCAAGGTGAAGTTGCTTAGAACGCAGATGTATCAGATTGCCCCCTACACGTCGCTGATCTGCCTGCATTCATCCTGTTGAGTCATGTCCTTGAACACTATGCTGAACATAAAATTGCATGGAATTTACCTGGCTTTGGGAACAGGGTTAGCATTAAGCCTTGCCACTCCTGCGATCGCCCAAATGGCAGAAGTGCCCACGCCAAACCGCAATGGCGACTACACGACTGCGGCAGTGCAAGGAAACCGAGGTAATTACTACAATCGTCGCTGGCTAGTGATTGACCCTGACCCGACCTATCTCAACTGTCGCGTCAGTCCCAACGGCGTTGTGCGATCGCGCATCGCACCGGGCGCAATCCTCACCGCAGAGTTTGTGCGAAATGAGGCGATCGTTTTCCAGGGTGGATCGCCGTGGCTGCGAGTACGTGGCACGGACGCACTCACCTTTGCCCAGCGCGGACAAACGCTCGGCACCTGCTACATCCGCGCCAACACGCAATACATCGCGCCCATCAACGAAGACGCGCGTTAGGGGTCAGGTGTCAGGTGTTAGGGGTCAGGGGTCAGGTGAGACGAATCTGATCCAAACGTTAGGGGTCAGGTGCTAAGGTTCAGGTGCCAGGTGAGACGAACCTGATCCGAAAGGACTAAAGTTCACCTGTCTCTAAACCCTGACCCCTGACCCCTGACCCCTAAAACCTACTTCCCTTGCTCCGGCAACATGCACTTGTCGCTGTCGCATCCGGCGGGGCCAGCTTCCACCAGTTCGCCGGAATCATATCGGGCAAGCGCAGCGTAGAAGTCTGCCGTGCGCTGGCGTTCCTGCACGTCGCGCTGGAGCTTCAGGTAGGTGGCCCGATCGATCTTCTCGAAGGGCAGCCGAGGGAAGGGTGCGTTGAACCGGGCCAGCAGAGCGGCGCTGATGTAGCCCCGGTCTTGGGCGATCGCCCCATAAATTGCCTGGGCCAGCGGCTCAATCTCGTCTTCGTTTAGCTCGATGGTGGCGCTGGTGTTGTGGGCGGTGTAGTGCTGCTGCACCTGCATGTAGAAGTCGAACTGGGACAGCGCGCTGAATTTCTCGATTTCGATTTCGTCGGCTCCGGGCAGATTAGCCCAGGGCACCTCGACGGGAATTTCCACCAGCCACTCGGTGCAGCGCGGATCAAACGGATCGTTCAGCAAGTTGCCCGTTTCGTCTTTATCAGACTGGGACGGCACGATGCTGTAGCCATAGTCCAGGCAGGCCATCGCCACGGGGTCATTTTTGCGGAAGGTAATGCGGCGAATGAAGCGCTGCGCCTTGGGCGGATGCCAGCCGGGAGCCGCGCCCGTCAGCAGCGACTTGGTGCCCGCAGGCTGGACGGTGGTGCAGCGGTTGGGGCGACGCAGCCCGTGGCGATCGCAGTAATCCCACACCACGCGGTGCACGACCTCTTTCCAATAGCTGAGATACTGCTGCTCTTTTTCCTTGAATTCCAGCCCCTTCACCGTGTCGGGGCGGCCTTGCGCCCACCAGCGCAGCCATTCCACGCCAAAGGCTTGTACAAAGAAATCAAACAGTCCGGTGAAGGACACGCCGACGATTGGGTCTTCCTCTCGCGACTGCTGATAGCGCGGCTCGGCAAAGCGGTGGTTCAGCAGCGCCGCGACAGACAGCGCTCCGGCGGTAAAGGCATCTTCTTGCTGTTTGAAATCAAACGGGTCGAGCTGGTTGAGGTGAACTTCCGCTAGGTTGCAGTGGAAGTTTTCGCCAATGATTTCGCCGCAGTTGTGCGCGACCAACCCGTTTGCATCGAAGCAGGCTGGGCCGGGTACGGTGCAGTCATACACCGCTTCTACACCGTTTGCTTCCAAAGCTGCAACTGTCACCGCAAACCGCTCCCGGTTCAGATGGCGCTTGTAGCCCTTGAGTGCCTCATCCAGCTTTTGGGCTTTGTGCGGTTCCTGAAATCCAACCGACTGCTGGAAATAGGGCAAGTTATCTTTGGCAATGACCAGTTCGTGCTGGGCTTTGCAGGCATAGGGCGCAAGTTGGCGATCGCTATTTGGCAGCAGGCGATCGCCAGCGGAACGGCGATTTTCGTAGAGGGTGGCAATGATGCCGAGTCGGGACAGCATCCGTTGTACTGCTTTCAAGGTGTTCAGATTGCTCTGCGCCAGCCGCACGCTAACCCCTTTAACTTGATTTCCTTGAACACTGGCATCGGCATCAAATAGTCCTTGTAAGAAGCCTCGATGAAATTCGTAGCTGGTTGCTTCCAGTGCCGCCGTCATCTGTTTTTGCCCTGGCTTCATGCCAAACTGAGCCGCGAGTTTTGCCAGCCCGGTGGAGTTGATGACGCGATGCTTAAGCTGAGTATGATAGTGGGCTTCGGGTGTAATCGGTTCGTAGCCAACGGCAGTTTTCAAAAGCTGGATCGCGTGCTGGCTCATCGACTCTTGCGATGCTTGCCAGTAGCGCAGCACTGCAATGTCATTCCATTGGGTTTTGGACAGACTGCCGTCGCCCAGCAGGTTGCCCAAGAGCCAGCCTTCTTCCCAAGTGCCAGCGCCATCCCACGGAGTCAGATCGCGGTGGTTGTGTAATAAGATGCGATCGCCCGGTTGCAGGTCTTCTGCCGCAACCCATTCGGTGTATTGCGCCTTCTGGGTCTGGGCAGTGACCTTGAGCAATCGATGGTTGCCCGTCAGCCGTAGCGCAAAGCCCTCCTGAGTAGAAAGTTTGAATACAGGCTTCGTGCCAGAGTAGAAAAATCCCTCTGGTGTGGTGCTGAATAGCTCACCGTTTACATAGGTGCTGTGCTGCTTGCCGATCAGGTCTTTGACCTGGCGCGGCCCGTCGCCTGTGTGAACCCAGGTTTCAGCAGTCACACAGGGATTCAGACCGTAGCGGCCCTCGCCCTGAGCGCGACGTTCTGCTTCTCCCGCCCACTGAATCGCGCCTTCACCGGAGTAGTATTGCTTGCGAACGGCATCGGTGCATTCCTCCAACGTCGGCTTGCGGTGAAATACACGGGTGTGGTTCGCCATGCGGAGCGCGTCGCGTTCGGGGTCGATGCGCCAGTTGCCCTCGGCATCCTGCATCCAGAGGTTGTCTTTGGCGGTTTTGGCCAGCTCATCTTCGCTGTCAAACTGGCGCATCCCAGCAGAGCGACGGATGTTTCCAGCGACGACGCAGGCGGCGGCCTCGTCGATCAGCAGGCAGCACTCGATGGAGTTGAGCTGGCGGCCGAGGGCTTTGTTCAAAATCGCCGCGCATCGTTCATAAAGCTGGGGCAGACGGATGGGGTTTGCCACGCCGCCAAAGCCCTTGAGCCGCTCGCCCGCTGGACGCACGTCGCTGAGGTCGATGGTGACGGTAACTTCGCCGTTAAACCGCTCATCGGTGGAGAGTTCCAGCACGGTTTGGTAGGACTTGACCCAACCCTGGCGGCTGTCGCCCACGCGAATCGCCACGCGATCGCCCTCAACCGTGACCGTCGTTTCGCTCTGGCGCTGGTCAGCGGGGGTGCTGCCGATGTCGCCCTGCATGTTGATCGTTAGACGGTTGCGGATGGCAGGCAGTTGGTTGATATATTTCGGTTCTAGCACGGCACCCGTGCCACAGCCCATCATCGCCAAGTCCATCATCAGCCCAAAGGCGCGCCAGTCTACAACGTTGGTGCTGGTGCAGTTGTAGGCTCCCGAAAAGTTTTCGGGGCGATCGGCCCAGGCGGTGCCGCCCACCCACAGCCAGCGACCAGACGGCAGGCTTTTGACCTGGCGCTGCATCCGGCTGAGCAGGTCGGCTTCGCTGTCGGTCAGCTTGCCCAGCTTGATGATGCTGCTGAGCGTGCGATCGCACACTTCTTCCCAGGTTTCGCGCCGTCCTTCGGTCTTTTCGCCCCGACGGCTATAGGTGCGATAAAACACGGGATTGGCAGCGGGCGCAGCCGGGGGAAAGGGGCTGGTTTGACTGGGCCGTTCGATGTTTTGAACCATAGGGCGATCGCTCGTGTCGTGTAGGGAAAATGCTGGTAGGGAGCGTAGCAAGCGAGTGGGCTTATCCGTATATCTAGCGCCATTATGGCGGGCTGCTCCTAGGCATAACACTATATACGCTTGACCTGGAAATTACAAGATTTTTCGAGCGCGATCGCCAGGATGGGGACAACCCGGCCGGGCGATCGCCCTTGGGCATAATCTGAAGCCAGGTACCCATCGGGGGAATCTCTGGAATTTCAGCTATCAAGTCTCCGAAAAGAATAATGTTTGCGTAGTATCCATACTACAGCGCAATACGCGCCTCACTTTAGCCAAGCGCTGGGTGAGCGACCAAACCCGAGGAGATCAAGATGCGAAATTTAATTTCTACGGCGATCGCCCTGGCACTAGCGGGCAGTGTGGCTGCTCCGGCGATCGCCGCCAACTGGGAATATCAGGGCGTTGCCGTGACTGGAGAAGACGTTTACCTGGATTTAGATTCTATCCAGCCCGATCGACGGGGCTACTTCTTCAACTACCGAATCGGTCGAGATTTGATTACTGCCTATACGCCCTGTAACGGCGAATGGCAGGTGATCGATCGAAATGGTGGCGGCCGTTTCATGCGACCACAGTCGCCAGCCACGCGCAATATGCTGAATCGAGTCTGCAATTCTGCCGCCACGAACTGGGAATATCTCGGTGAAGCGGTGGGTGGGCAGGCGGTGTATCTCGACTTGAGTTCCATTCGACTGGTTCAGCCCGGTGGTTACATCTTTGACTATCGGCTGGGGCAGGAGCTACGTAGAGCCACGACGGCCTGCGATGGAGCCTGGCGGGTTGCAGATGCAAACGGTAACTACGGCGCGGCCCAGCGACCCCAATCGCAAGCGACAAGAACCATGCTGAGTCGGATCTGCGGTCGATAGACCCGTTCCAGGAAGCTCAGCAGCCGCCTATCAGTGAGTGAGCAAAATGTTCTGAATACTTGAATTTCAGTTGGGTTGGCCACGCCTTCCCAACTGATTTTTTTTGCAATATTTCTTGCAGTACCCCTGGCTATGACCGCAAAGCGCTATTCCCGTAGGGATCGCTTCGCGAATCGTCCTCGTGCCAATAGCGCAGCAAAATGCGAATCACCTCGCCTTCCACGGGCGACGGCAGCGGCGGCGACCATTCGCCCGCTTCCGCAAAGCGCCGCACATGGAGCTGATGCACGATGTGATTGACGCCGGGCAGCACGCCACAGATCAGAATGCGGATGGGCTGTTGTCCATTTGGCGCAGCCGGAAGCGGCACCCGCAGCAAATCGGGTACGGACTTTGGAGTTATCATGATGTCACCTGGAATAAGGTAGGGCGATCGCACTGAAGTTTCCACGCTGGAGTGCGATCGCTTTTATGTTCTACGTTATTAAATGACGCATCTGCGTCAGATGTCAAGAGCAAAATGGGGTTAGTTAGGCTGCGAATCAAAGAATTTGCCGCAGAAAAAGGATGGACGCTGAAAGAGCTATCCGAGCGGTCTGATGTTCCCCACAGCACGATCAGAAGCTACGTTCGGCGCGATCGCATGGCAACCATTGACTACGCCGCTGTTTTTAAAATTGCTCGTGCTTTTGACGTGGCGATCGAAGACCTGGTAGAAATCCTGGAAGAGTAAGGATAAACTCTGGGTGCATGGGATTGATTCGTCTGAGGATTCGAGAATTTGCAGAGCAGCGGGGCTGGACGCTCCGAGAAGTTGCCGAACGTGCCGGCCTCAACTACAGCACCGTCAAAAACTACGTGCAGCGCGACGCCATGACCATGACAGACTACACCGCCATTCGCAGACTGGCTCTAGCGTTCGACGTGTCGATCGAAGATTTAGTTGAAATACTGGAAGAGTAGAAGCAGCACATTCATCCTTCCTCCCTCCTCCTTCATCCCTCACTCAATGGTTGCTACCTCCCATCGCGCCGATCGCGTTTTGCTACACAACATTAGCTGGGAGCAGTTTGAACGGCTGCTGGAAGACTTGGGCGATCGCCGTGCCGCCCGCATTGCCTACGACAATGGCACGCTGGAGATCATGACGCCGCTACCGGAGCACGAATACTTCAAAGAAGTGATTGGCGATGCGGTGAAGGACATTGCCGACGAGCTAGGGCTGGACTACGAAAGCTATGGGTCTACCACTTGGCGATCGCGCATCCAGGCGGCCGGGCTGGAACCCGACAACTGCTTTTACGTTCAAAATGAGCCAGCCGTGCGCGGCAGAACCGACCTCGATCTGCGCCAGGGTGACCCGCCGCCCGACCTGGCGCTAGAGATTGACATTATGAACAAATCGCTCGATCGCTTCCCGATCTACGCCCGACTAGAAGTACCCGAACTCTGGTGCTACGACGACGGCAACCTGAAGATTTATCACCTCCAAGCGGGGGAATATGTAGAGGCAGAGCGGAGTCTGGCGCTGCCCCAACTGCCGATCCGGGAACTGCCGCAAATCATCGAGGCGCATCGGGCAGAAGGACGACGCGCCCTGCGCCAAGCCATTCGCCAGTGGACCCGCAACCATGCCACACGCTAACCTCCCCATAGGATGCCGTTGGCGAAGCATAACGCATCAAGCCGAAGGCAGCCGGGCGCAGCAGGCCACCTCCCACAGCGTCATCAGCCCAACGCAGCATAACGCATCAAGCAGCAGGCAACCCGTGCGTCACGACGGGGCGATCGCCTCTAGCGGGCCAGGCTAGAACCGGACACGAAACCGGACACGAAACCGGACAATTGCTTTTTACGTCAAGTGGCCGACCCTTTGCTGATGCCATTGAGTCTTTCCGAAACTCATAATTTAAGTAGTTGAAAGAAATAGTTGAAAGGGCCGATCGCTCTCATCGTTGGTTTGCAGGGGCATAAACCTCTGACAAATTGCGAATAGGAGGGTGTTCGCCCCGGTTTCCCGCAGGAGAATACGATGCTGACGGTTGCCATAGGTCATAGCGATGATCCAGATGCGTATGCTGCCGCCAAAGACATAATTGAGCAGTGCCAGACTTCGCTCCAGGGGCGATCGCCCCAAGTCGGCATTTTGTTTGCGGCGGTTGATTTCGAGTACGCCATTATCCTCGAAACGCTGAACACGGCTTTCCCCGATATGGTGATCGTGGGCTGCACGACCGATGGCGAACTGTCGTCCGAACTGGCGTTTCAGCAAGATTCGCTGGTGCTGATGGCGATCGCATCGGACACCCTCGCCATTGGCGCAGGCGTGGGATACAAACTATCCGAAGACCCTGAAGCTGCTGTTCAGCAGGCGATCGCCCGTGCCCGCGACAGCCTCTCCATCGCGCCCGATGCCGTGCCATCCCTCTGCCTCGCCTTTCCCGAAAGTCTCACCTACGATAGCCCCCTGCTCGTTGCCCACTTGCAGCAAGCCTTAGGCGACTCAGTGCCCTTGTTTGGTGGCTTTGCTGGCGATCAAAGCCAATTCAAAAAGACTTATCAATTCTATGGCTCAGAAGTTTTGACAGATGCCATTCCCATCCTGCTGTTTTATGGGGAGCTAAAACTGGGTCATGGCGTCGCCCACGGTTGGGTTCCAACTGGCGCAAAAGGAACCATCACGCGCACCGATGGCACTATCCTCCAGGAAATCGATCACCAGCCAGCGCTGGAGTTCTATCAGCGCTACCTGAACGATCTACTGCCCTCAACCGAATTCCCGCTCGCCGTTTGGGAAGACGGAATTGACGGTTACTATTTGCGAGCCTCCATTGGCTTTGACCCAGAAACAGGCAGTATTCATGCCATTCCTATCTGGCCCCAAAATGCTCAGGTGCAAATTGCCAGAACCAGCCGGGACGAAATTCTCGATGGAGCACGGGATTCCATGCAAGCCGCCCTAGCTCATTATCCGGGACGGCAAGTTGAAGCGGTGCTCCTATTTTCCTGCTGTGTGCGTCGCAGCCTTTTGGGGTTGCGGACTCAACTGGAGTATGAATTGATTCAAGAAGCCCTGCCGCATACGCCAGCCATCGCCGGATTTTACACCTATGGTGAGATTGCCCCTCTAACTGCACATGCCCCGGCTCGGGCGCATCATTCAACGTTCGTCACCCTCCTGCTGGGAACCGTTTAGATGGATATCGCCCAGAAGCCTGCTATATCTGGCCAGACCAGGATTAGTGCTAACGTTTCTTCTTCATTGCCTGCTTCATTGTCTGCCCCGACTCATGCCTGTTCCGATCCCGCAGCGGCGACCGTCTTGGCGGCTCTCGAAAAAGAAAACCGAATTCTCCGCAAGAAGCTAGAACGATCAGAGCGCGATCGCCAAGCCCTCGAAGCCAACATGGATCGCTCTGAAAACCTCATGCGTAACATCATCACGGAGCTAGAGGCGTCCAGGGCATCCCTGACGCAGCGCGGGCAAGAATTAGAGCAAACGCTCCAGCAGTTGCAGCAGGCTCAGATGAAGCTGATTGAATCTGAAAAGATGTCGGCGCTGGGAACCTTAGTCGCGGGTATTGCCCATGAGATTAATAATCCCGTGAGTTTCGTGCATGGCAATGTGAGTCATATCCAGAGCTATGTCCAGGAGCTGCTGCGGCTGATTGCCGCGTATCAAGACACGTATCCTATCCCGGCACCCAGCATTCAGGCGGTGCTTGAAGAGATCGATCTGGAGTTTTTGCAAGAGGACGTGACCAAGGTGTTGCAGTCTATGCAGATGGGCACCAAGCGAATTAGCGATATTGTGCGATCGCTCCGTACGTTTTCCCGCCTCGACGAAGCAGACTTCAAGTCCGTAGACCTGCATGAAGGATTAGAAAGTACCCTCATGATTTTGCAACACCGGCTGAAAGCCTGTGGCAATCTCCCAAAAATTGAAATCGTCAAAGACTTTGGTCAGTTGCCGCTGGTCGAGTGCTATCCGGGCAAATTGAACCAGGTTTTTATGAATCTAATTGCCAATGCGATCGATGCTGTACAGGACTGCTATCGACAGGCAAAGGAGCCGAAGCCCACACCCAAAATCACGCTCAAAACCTCCCAGATCGGTGAACTGGTGGCGATCCATGTGATTGATAATGGCGTTGGAATTCCTGACCACGCCCGTCCCCGGTTATTTAACCCCTTCTTCACCACAAAACCCGTGGGATACGGGGTGGGTCTGGGGTTGTCCATTAGCTATCAAATTGTGACCGAACAGCATCGTGGGCAGCTTACGTATCATTCCAGGCTGAATCAGGGAACAGAGTTTGTCGTTAGGATTCCCCGCCGCCAAAACCCTTTAGACCAAGCCAATTCAAAAGCCACCCATGAATCCAGCCATTAATGGCTATTCGTGCGGCTATAGGGCTTGGTGTGTCGATGGAAGGAAGGGCGAAACCGAACTCAACGGTTCTTTTTCTGACGAACGCGAGAGCGATCGCCCTAATCTTCTCGTAGGATGCCGTTAGCGCAGCGTAACGCATCAATCTAGGAAACCGTGGGTTACGGCTTCGCCTAACACACGCTACGAAATTGGGAAAATAGCGCTAAGGGGAAAATAGCGCTATTTCCCTGACGGCTGGCTAATCTGCAAGTATCCTGGAAGCAGCAACCCGCAAGAACCTCCGCTCCCGGCATGTCACGAAACTGGGCCCTCATCGTCGGCGTCAACCAATACAACCATCATCCCGATCAAAACCTCCGCTTTGCCGTGCGCGATGCCGAGCTAATGCGAGATTTTTTGGTGAATGGGGCGGGTTTTCCTGAAAATCAGGTGATTTGCTGCCTGGGACAAGAGCAGAGCCGCAATCAGAATACCTCAGGACTTACGCAGTTGAAGCGTGTTTTATAGACCTCTGGATGATTTTTTGCGGGCGCAGCCCGCGAAAAATCATCCAACTGCGTAAGTCCTATACCTATCCCACTTGCGACAACCTGGTGCGATGGCTAGAACGAGAGCTGCATCCAGATCGAACCGGAACGATTGACCGGATATGGTTTTATTTCAGCGGTCACGGTGTCAGTCAGGACGGGCGCGATTATTTGCTAGCAACAAATACTCTTAGGGAAAAACTCTTACGATTTGCGCTGCCGCTAGATGAAGTGATAGCGGCTTTGAGACTTCATACCCAAGCAGACATCGTGCTGGTGCTGGATGCGTGCCGGGAGCAGATCGGCAGCAAAAGCGCAGGCAATAAACTTGGCGAACAGACCCAGCAGCTTGCCCAGGAACGCGGCATCACGACGATCTTTTCCTGCGACTATGGGCAATATTCCTACGAGCTGGCGGAGCTACAACACGGCGCATTCACCTATGCCCTGATAGAAGCGCTCCAGCAGCACACGCTGCCCATCCCGCTAGAGCAGCAGATCCAGCGCCGAGTGCGGGAACTGCACCAGCAGGCAAACCGACAGATCACCCAAACGCCCAAAATCCGCCTCGACTCTGCCACCAAAGCCCTGCATCCACTGCTGCCCAACTGCGCCACTGCTGCGGATGTAGATTTATTAGTAGAGCAAGCCAAAGATGCAGAGCTAGAAGACGAATTGGAGAAAGCCAAGGATCTCTGGTGGCAAGTGATTAGAGTTTCCCCAGTTCACATTGATAAGGCCAATAAAGTCATCCAGCGGATTGATCAAAAGCTTCTGAGGAGAAAGCCTTCACCGGATCTTTCACCGCCCCCTGATTTAATCAACTTGCCGACAAGACCCCAAACTTTAGTTAACTTGTCGCCAAGACCCAAAATCCATAAGTTTGATTTTAGAGTGGTGAAGGTGAATCCAGATGGCTCTTCCGTTCATACGGTGATAATTTTTTCTAATCACAGAAGCAAGCTAATAGCCTCTCCCGAAAATTGGTGAAATTGACGAAGCCATAAGCTTGT
>RFIF01000023.1 GCA_003695655.1 Cyanobacteria bacterium J069 | reverse complement strand
GAAAATTCCCCACTGCTGCCTCCCGTAGGAGTCTGGGCCGTGTCTCAGTCCCAGTGTGGCTGATCATCCTCTCAGACCAGCTACTGATCGTCGCCTTGGGGGTCCATTACACCTCCAACTAGCTAATCAGACGCGAGCTCATCCTCAGGCCAATTAGATTTCACCTCTCGGCACATCGGGTATTAGCAGCCGTTTCCAGCTGTTGTCCCCGTCCTAAGGGCAGATTCTCACGCGTTACTCACCCGTCCGCCACTAGCTCCGAAGAGCCCGTTCGACTTGCATGTGTTAAGCAGACCGCCAGCGTTCATCCTGAGCCAGGATCAAACTCTCCATGTTGTTGAGTTCAATAAGGCTCCAGAACGTCATTTCGTTCCGGCTCAAGACCTTAAACTATCTGTCTTGATTTTGTGTTTCGTTAGCTCTAAGGGCATATCTCTCTTCAACTCGTCACTCCCTTCTCAGAAAATGCCAAATCTCTAAGAAAATATACTCCCTAGCATTTACATTAACGGGTCACAGATGTTATTCTGGCTTCCAAACTATTACATTTTCCAGGTTCGGGCGTCGAGACTTTAGCCTCGCTTCGCTTTCGCTCCACATTGGCTGTCCTCCCGACCGCTTTACTAATGTAGCAACCTCTTCCCATCTTTGTCAACACTTCCTCCTAAATTATTTGGGGCGGGCTTAGTATGGGGCTGCATCTCTTCTCCAGCAAAGCTTTTGCCATCTTCAAGCAAACTCTTGGGCGGACTTAGATGTTTGGGAGAGGTTGCGTGTTAATTGATTTCTGAGGTTTTACCACATATCTTTTTTGCCTCGAAGGCGAGCAAACGCCTGAATTGGGTCTTGTGTATTCATTGCAGATTGAATGGCGGGATCATCCCATCTAAGGAACGGGTTTATTTGCTTTTCGATTTCTAATCGGGATGGCACGGTTGCCTGCCGAAGCTGCCTCTGGTTCAGTACTTGCTGATAACGACTTTGGAGCGCAAGATTGTCGCTATCCACTGATAGTGCGAATTGAAGATTTTTGAGGGTGTACTCGTGAGCGCACCAAACGTTTGTGCTGTCTGGCAGAGAGCGAAGTTTGTTGAGAGATTGCACCATCTGAGTGGGTGTGCCTTCTAAAAGCCGGCCACAGCCACCTGAGAAGAGAGTGTCACCGCAGAATAAATCGCCCGCGTCATTGGGGATTGTCGGAGGAAAGTAGTAGGCGATATGAGCCTGGGTATGTCCAGGTACGAAGATAACTTGGGCTTCGCGATCGCCTAACACGACGCGATCGCCTTCACTCAAAAATTTTTGCTGACCTGGAATCCGGCCCTCGTCCCTAGCCCCTCCATACACAATTGCATCGGGGAACCGCTGCAACAATGCCAAGTTACCCCCAACGTGATCTCGATGGTGGTGAGTGTTCAAAATAGATATTAGCCTGGCACCCAGAGTTGCCAAGTAGTTCAAAACTGGCTCCGCTTCTGCGGGATCGACTACTGCCGCCTCCCCTGTATTAGGGAAATACAGCAAAAAGATGTAGTTGTCGGACAAAGCTGGAAGGCGATGGATTTGCATATTGACCAAGAGAAATTGTTTCAGCAATCGAAATGCAGTAGCTCAGCCACTTGGATCAACCAGCAGATTCTTAAAAGCAAGGAGAATTTAAGAGCAGCCCAATCGTATATCTGCCCTAATCCTCACCGTAGACTCATTTTACGGTTTCTAGTCAAGGTTAAACTGGGGATCTGAGGGGTGTCCGCTTAGGTCCGTCATCAGCCCAGATAGCACCTGGTTTCTCGAAATTCTGATAGTTCTAGACCAACGATATATCCCAGACCAACATCTCTGTTAGCTGCTGAAAGAGCGGCTATCTCAGATTCTCAAAATGAGACAACCCAAAAGTTGCCACTCCAGACAGTTGCCAGGAGTGGCACAACTCTAAGTCGATACAGACAGGGGCAACTACTACATTGAGAGAGTGTCTAAATGGAGTACTTGCATGAGAGTACCTGCATGTAGACATGCTTGCACTTGGCGCATTTATTCGCGCATTTACCAGCACTCAGCGGCCTTCCAGGTCGGTTTATGACATGGCTTCGGTTGCTCGCAAGAATCTATTTGAAGACATTCCGCGTTTTTTAGTCGCTCAGGCTGGCATTATGTTCGCTGTGAGCTTGGTGACTATCCAAACAGGCATCCTAAACGGTTTTAGCAAATCTACTAGCACCTTAATCGATGGTTCGGGGGCAGATGTGTGGGTGGGAGCCAAAGAGATGGTTAACCTACAGCTTACGCTTCCAATTCCCGCAGGCATGGTACAGCAGGCACAGGACATTGAGGGCGTCGCGCTTGCAGAGGCTATGATCACTCGAACCACCACTTGGCGCAGTCCCAATGGCGACATTTCAACGGTGCAAATTATCGGGTTTGATCCAGCCAGCACACTGTTTAACTTTGGCGACCTGACTGCGGGTGATGTTTCAGCATTACAGGAGCCTTATACAGTCATCCCTGATCAGGCAAACCGTTCTTCTATTCACGTTAGTAAGTTGGGGGATGAGGCATCTATCGGCTCCTTGCCGACACGGGTCGTTGGGTTTACCCGCGGCACACAATCCATCGCCTCCAGTACCTATGTTTTTACGTCGCTCAAGAATGCGAACGCTTATCTCAATTCTGCATATACTTCAACCACAAACTGCCGCCTCCAGGACGGTCAATTGATTTGCAGTAACGTATTTGAGCGAACTGTAAACCCTGACACGGTGCCACAACCCGGCACTCTCTCACCGACTGACGTTATTACATACGTTTTAGTGAAAGCAAAGCCAGGAACCGATTTAGAGGCTTTGAAACGACGCTTGGAACAGTCTTTACCTAACACCAGGGCATATACTCAGGCTGAGATGTCTAATTTGACACAGCTCTACTGGGTGCAAAGAACCGGAATTGGGTTTGTGTTGGGCTTGGGCGCTACCGTAGGCGTAATTGTGGGAATGGTAATTGTAGGACAGATTTTATACTCATCTGTTGCAGATCATATCCGAGAGTTTGGCACATTGAAAGCCATGGGCGCATCAGACTGGGTGATCTATCGGATCATCATCGAGCAAGCCCTGTGGATGGCAATTTTAGGCTACATCCCTAGCGTGGCACTGTGCTTGGGGCTAGGAGCTTGGACATTTGCGACTCAAGGGATCACGATTCTCATTACCCCTGTGACAGCGGTTGGGATTTTAGGCATTACGGTGGGAATGTGCGTTACTTCGGCATTGTTTGCAATTCAGAAGGTCACGCACGTTGACCCAGCAATCGTGTTTAAGGCTTAGGGATGAGATGCGCTAAATCAATTAAAACTTTACAAACCTGCAAATGTTTTCGTGCTTGGGATTACGGAGTGTGAGTAAAAAGACTTATTACACTAAGGCAGATAAAGATTATGCGAATCGATAGCAGAAAGTGAACTTTACAGAAATATCAGGACTTGATCAAGCCAAGCCCGAATTCGAGTGTTCTTCTATTGAAGCAGTTAAGTAGTGAAGCAGTTAAGTAGGGTTAGGTCGGTTCGTGGGTTTGCGATGAACGTTCGGCCCAGATGGGTGAAGGCGACATGGAAGGGTTCAAACTAATCTGGAGCTATGTGGAGATATAAAAACCATTCTAGGGTTGCGCAACTTGAGAATAGGTTCTGCGTCTAGGGGAATTAGGTTCTTCTGTGCTGATGAGACCGAGGGAAGCTGAAGTTCAGAATCTGAGGTTTTACTCTGAGCGAGTTTGTTGATTGCCTTTCGTTTCGTTGATCACAATTTCGTTGATCACAACATTTGTCAAGGCTGATAGTCGGACAACGCTGCTGTTTACGTTCTAAGTTCATGACTGTATCACACCTGAATCTAGCTTCCTCTCTTGTGGCTCCTCTGCCTTCGCAGTATGTTGCGGAGCGGCAACTGACGACTGCTGCGTCAGAGGCGATCGCCACTCGCAATGTCGAAATGGTCTTTGGGGATGGTGCCGAGCAGTTTCAGGCTCTCAGTAAGATTAACTTAGAAATCCCAGTAGGCAGCATCCAGCTCTTGATGGGGCCGTCTGGCTCTGGAAAGACCACGCTGCTGTCGATTTTGGCTGGCATTTTAACTCCGACAGGCGGCAGTGTGCGGCTGTTGGGGCAGGAAGTGACGAAAATGACGCGATCGCAGCTTTCGCGCTTTCGCTTACAAAATATTGGCTTTATTTTTCAAGGATTCAACCTGTTTCCCGCACTGACGGCTCTCGAAAACATTGAGCTAGCGCTAGAGATGAAGGGAATTCGCGGCAAAGCTGCCCGTCATGAGGCACTGTCTTTGCTAGAAGCAGTGGGGCTGGGCAGTCGGGCAAAGAACTTGCCGAAGAACCTGTCTGGCGGACAGAAGCAGCGAGTAGCGATCGCTCGCGCCCTAGCGGGAAACCCGCCGCTCATTATGGCGGATGAACCAACCGCCGCCCTGGATTCGACCAGCGGACATGCTGTGATTGACCTACTGAGCACTCTGGCTAAAGAACGAGGGCGGACGGTTCTGATTGTCACCCACGATCCCCGCATTATGGATGTAGCCGACCGGGTGTTGTATTTGGAAGATGGTCGCTTGAAATAGCCAGTGGATGGAATAGCCAGTGGATGCGCTACTTCCAATCTTTCATCGGGGAATATTTATCCGGGAATATTTGGCAGCACGGCGATCGCAACTCCTCTGCTACAGCCCTGCTGGCGAGTGTTTACAAAGCCTTGCCTCAAAGCTGGCAAGACTCTTTAACAACTCCTTGAGCACCTAACTCCTTGAACACCCAAACCCTTGAGCACTCAATCAGCGTTTTAAGATCTATAGATTTTGGTGCCAGGTGATCTGAGTGCAGGGCGATCGCGCATCCATTCGTTAGAATCTATCGCAAGCCAATGTTCTGCGCTATCCTCTCCGGATACTAGAAATCATAAAAGGCTGGGAATCATAGATGGGCAATGCCACCGGGCAAATACCCTCCATGGATCTAAGCTATGGCTCTCGCTTTGTTCTTCCCAAAGCTTACGGTTATGAAGCATTCTCCAAATCCAATGCCAGTTCTGTCTGGCGAAACCTGCTCATAAAGACAAAATCGGCCTATACTCCGGTTAAGAAATCTTTCCCAGGTGGTTCTGCGATCAATTCTGTGTAAACTCGATAAAACCTAACTCAATTGCGAGGGCGTCTGATCAACTCACCTCATCACCTTTGAGGGATCTACTACGATTCGCCCGCCCCAGCAAACCAGGCTAAGGGCTGAAGTTCTTAGGAAACCTAATATCTCGCCACCAACTGATTACAGAGGATCACAACCGCTAGATCTTTTTGCCTTTTTCCTGCCTCAGACCCAGTCTAATTTCTTCCCCGCCTCAAATGACCACTGTTCCGGTTCCCAGACAGCCTTCACAATCACCTGATTTGCCTGGCGGCACGCCCGCGCCAGACATTACACCTGTATTTGCGCTGAAGGAACTCGTCTCCCGTCTGCACCGTGAGCATAATAAAGTACAAGATTTGCTGAGTTCACTGGGATTTGCCCTGCGCAGCTTTACCAATCTGAACCAGTTTCTGGAACTAACGCCGCTAATTGCCAGCCGCGTGACCGATGCCGACGGGGGCGCACTCATTCTGTTTCGTCCGAATGGGCAATTGCGGCTAGAGCGAATTCACTGCCAGGACGGTCGCAATTGCCAAACGATTCGCAAGGCGCTGGAAACCGCTACGCTGCAACTCGCCTCACCCTCAAACACAGGCGCAGCAATGGTTCCTTCTGCAAATTTGACTGCGGCACTCGACTATCAAGTCAATCGCTATCTCGGCGCGGATGTGCAGATGTTTGGCACGGCGATTCTGTCTAAGAACGAAGAACGGGGGCGGCTGTATGTGTTCAGTTATGACCCCAACTACGACTGGACGGAGACGCGGCAAAAACTGGTGCGGCTGGTGGCAGATCAAACTGCGGTGGCGATCGCCACGGATGAACTGACCGTCGAGCTTCGCAAAAAGGAACGCCTCGACCGGGAGCTAGAAATTGGCGAAGAAATTCAGCGGCAGCTCTTACCCCGCCAATGTCCCAATATTGAGGGGCTAGAGCTGGCAGCCCGCTGCAAAAATGCCAACCGCGTCGGCGGCGACTATTACGACTTTATCCCAGTGAATTATGACCAGGTGCGGTCGAAAAAAGGTGCGGCAACCGATTGCCAGCGCTGGAGTGTGACTATTGGCGATGTTATGGGGAAGGGCGTTCCGGCGGGGCTGATCATGACGATGCTGCGGGGAATGCTACGGGCAGAAGTGCTGAATGGTCATAATCCCGCTCGTATTTTGCAGCACTTGAACCACGTCATGTATGCGGATTTGGAAAACTCCAACCGCTTTGTAACGCTGTTCTATTCCGAATACAACACAGACACCCAAACCCTGTCCTACAGCAACGCAGCGCACAATCCACCGCTGCTATGGCAAGCCGCAACGGACACAATCACTCGCTTGGATACGCTTGGCATGTTGATCGGGCTGGACGTAGACACGCAATATTTCGACGCGCAGATACAGCTTGCGCCAGGGGACACGATTATCTACTTTACCGACGGGTTTACGGACGCTGCCAGCGCCAGTGGCGATCGCTACGATGAAGAAAATCTGGTGAAAGACTTTGAGCACGCCTGCCACATCTACGGCAGCCCGCAAGACATCCTGGAGTATTTATTTGGACAGGTGCAGCAATTTATCGGCGCGGGGCGTGATGCCAATGACGACATGACGCTGATTGTGATGCGGGTCAAGCCAAACCAGTGAGTCTTCTTGCTCAGTCCTCTGACTTGCAAGATAACTCCGATCCTGAGGCAAATGGCTAGGCAAATAGCACCGACTCCCCATCAAGTTTTGACGATTCCTCCTCCAGAAAACGGCGATCGCCTCTCCCGCGCTGAATTTGAACGCTGATACAAGGCGATGCCAGACCTGAGGAAAGCTGAACTGGTGGAAGGAGTAGTCTACCTAGCATCACCACTGAGGATTAAAAGTCAGGGGGAGCCGCACAGGGGTTGAGTGACCTGGCTCGGCACTCATAGATAGGACTTACGCAGTTGGATGATTTTTCGCGGGCTACGCCCGCGAAAAATCATCCAGAATCTATAAAACTCGTTTCAACTGCGTAAGTCCTGATAG
>RFIF01000312.1 GCA_003695655.1 Cyanobacteria bacterium J069 | reverse complement strand
GGAGAGGGGGAGAGGGGGGGAGGGGGAGAGGGGGGGAGTGTTGGGGTGTTGGGGTATTAGAGATGAGGAGATGAGGGGATGAGGAGATGAGGAGATGAGCGGATGAGAGGATGAGGGGATGAGGAGTGTGGTTGCGCTACTGCTTTCTCCCTCTCCCTCTTCCTCTCTCCCTCTCTCCCCCTCTCCCCCTCTCTCTTCTTCTCTCCGCCACTCAGCCCAGCCGTTGCCCAGATCCACCGCAGGCTGCACCCAAATGGCAGGACAGCGGAGTTCCTGGAGGCGGGCTTGGAGGACGGCGGTGGCGTCGGGCGGCTGGGGGGCGATCGCTGCTGGGCAGTGGGGTTTGAGGATGCCCGCTTTTTCGCGGGTGATGTCGGCCAGGGTGGGGCCGAGGCGCTGCCAATGTTCGCGGCTGAGGGAGGTGATCAGGCTGACGAGGGGGCGATCGCATACGTTGGTCGCATCCAGCCGTCCCCCCAACCCGACTTCCATCACTGCCACATCGACCTGCTGCCGCGCAAAGTGCAGCCATGCCGCTGCTGTAACGACTTCAAACTGGGTTGGCGAGGGCTGATCGGGGGCGATCGCGGCGATGACCTCTTCTAAAAGTGAGTGCAGCCCGTTCACCGAAACATCCTCGCCGTTGATCGAGATCCGTTCGCACCAGTGTTCCAAATGCGGTGACGTGTAGCGGCCGACGCAATAGCCCGCCTGTGTCAGCACAGACGACAAATAGGCACACACGGAACCTTTGCCATTGCTGCCCGCGACGTGCAGCACGGGCACCTGATGCTGGGGATTGCCCAGCGCTGCCAGCAGCCGATTGATTCGCTCTAGCCCTAGCTCGACGCCAAAATGTGTAAACCGATTTAGCAGCGCATCCACCGGATCGAGGGACGGTAAATCGCTAGGGAGCGTGAGGTCAGCATCGAGAGCCATGCTGGGGAAGCTGGGATGAGAGGATGATGAGATTAGGAGATGATGAGATCAGGGGATCAGGCGAAAACGTAATCGTCTGGCTGATATTCAGCAGTGGGGGTCAGCCGCCAGTTGGTGTCGCCGCCCAGCTCCAGCACATAGTTGTGATACTTCAGCAGGCTGGGACGATGACCGACGCTGATGTAGGTGGTTTCCGTTTGGCGAATCTGTTCATAGAGGCGGCGCTCGTTGGCCAGGTCGAGGGCGCTGGTAGCCTCGTCCAGGATGGCGTAGCGGGGCTGAGTCAGCAACAGACGGGCAAAGGCGAGGCGCTGCTGCTCTCCCAGCGATAGCACGTTAGCCCAATCTAGCTCGATGTCAAAGCCGCCCACGCGCTCCGGCAGGTCTGTTAAATTCACTTGCTCTAGCGTGTGGCGCAACTGTGCCTCATCTACGACAGCGTCGGTATGGGGATAGAGCAACTGGTCGCGCAGGGTGCCTAGCACCATGTAAGGGCGCTGGGGCAGAAACAGCATTTCGTTCAGGTCGGGGCGGACGATGCGCCCCGTGCCCTGGTTCCACAGGCCGGCGATCGCCCGCAAAATGGAACTCTTGCCCGCGCCGCTGTGGCCCACAATCACCAACCCTTCGCCGGGTTCCAGTTTCACTGACAGATCGCGCACCAGCAGGCGCTGGTTTTTGGGTGTCACCAGCGTCACATGCTCCAGCGAGATTTGGGAATCTTCCACCGTATCGATGGCGGTGGTTCCCGCTGCGGGTGTCTTGTCGGCCTTGTCGTCCAATACTTCGGTGAAGGTTTCCAGACGGTTAACTCCGGCTGCAAATTCACTCAATTGGTTGATCTGCGTGACCACTAGGGTGAACGCATCAAAGATTTGGGCAAACGCGAAATTAGCCTGCGTAATGTCACCAAACCGGATCTGATCTTGGAACAGCATCGGAGCCAAAATTACCGATGGCAAGATGTAGGTGAGATAGCGATAGGGCGTGCGAAAAAAGCCCATTGTCCGCTGCCAGCCGATGAGAAAGTTAAAGTTTTGCAGGGCGTCAATAAACCGTCGCTGGAGCTGTCTGGCTTCCTGCGCTTCGCCCTGATAGAAGGCGATCGACTCGGCGTTGTCGCGCACATGCACCAGCCCATATCGAAAGTCGGCTTCTTTTTTGAGCTGGTTGAAGTTGAGCGAGATGAGTCGCCGACCCAGCAGCGCCACGACGACTGTGCCGATAATCGCGTAGATGATTAGAAAAATCGTTAGCCCGACAGATTTGGACAGCAGGATGCCCGTGAAGGAAATCACATCAATGATTGATCCCAGGAAAATCAGCAAAAAGCTGAGGCTGTAGGTTGTGAACGAGTTGATATCCTGCGAAATCCGCTGGTCGGGGTTGTCGATGGTGTCGTCGGAGTTGATGTCGTAGTAGGCGCGGTTGGTGAGGTAGCGGTTGAGAAATTTCCCGGTCATCCATTCTCGCCAGCGCAGGCCCAGCAGGTCTTGCACGTATCGGTAAAACACGACAAAGGGGGTGGCGATCGCAAACACGCCCGCATACACCATGAAGAATCGCCAGAACGTGGGCGCGTCTTTTTCGGCCAGCGCGGTGGTAAAGAAATTCCCCACAAAACTAATGACCACGTTCATGCCGCTCACACACAGCAGCAGCAGCAGCAGCCCCGCCAAAAACGTCCACTGGGGCCAGCGGGGCAGCACCTTGTCTCGCGCCAAAAAGAATGCAATCCACGGCACGATCAGCCCTGCCGTCAGCACAAACACAATTGGCGGGCTAAACAGCGTGTCGGCGATCGCCACCATGCCGCCTGCCGTTTCTGCCATGAATTCTGGAAAGATCCGCTGAAACCCGAACGTCAGCAGCCCCACCAAAGTCGCTAGCAGCGCAAACAAAAAGACGATCAGCAGTCCAATCAGGACAAAAAATTGCCAGCCGTCGCGCCCGGTGGGAAACCAGTAGGGCTGGGCGATCGCCACAAAGCGATTCCACAGCCGCCAGTCAAAGCGGTTGAGACGATTGAGGGAAGAATTTGGAGTATCGGCGGTCATGCGATTAGTTTGAAAATGGGTCAGGCTGCATTGTTGGGCTGCATCTCATTCTACAGAGTGGCAGCAAATTGGCGGCAAAATGCCAGGGCGATCGCCATGTCGCTGGTCGCGTGGGGATAGGCCAGTGCCGGCCGGCTAATCGTAATCAGCCGCACGCCCAGATCGGCCGCAACCTGGCGCTTGATGTCTTCGCCGCCGGGACTGCCAGATGCCTTAGTAATGACGAGAGAAATTTGCCAGTGTTGCCAGAGTGCTGCTTCCAAAGCTGGGGAAAGCGGCGGACGCAGTGCCATCAGGCGATCGGGCGTGAATCCAGCGGCGATCGCCCCTGCCAGCGCCTCTTGAGATGGCAAGATGCGGGCAAACAAAATGGCGCGATCGTGCCAGGGCTGAAACAGCGGCAAATAGCGATAGCCGATCGTGAGCAAAACTCGCTCACCGACCAGGAATTCCGTCTCCAGCAGCGCCTCAAAGCTGGGAAAGGCCAGTTCTCCCGGCGCAGTCTTTTCTACACTCGACCGCTCAAAGCGCAGGTAGGGCAGGCAAAACTCAGCGGCAGTGGCGATCGCCAACTCCGACACCGCCGCCGCAAAGGGGTGCGATGCATCCAAAATGCCGCGAATCGAGTACGCCTGCAAAAATTTGCCCACCGTCTCCGCCGCCAGCTTGCCCACCCACACACGACAAAGCTCAGACTCTGGATACAGCCGCCGCGCCGCCGCCGTCGTCACCGTCACCACACAGGCAACCCCCTGCGCGACTAGATCCCGCGCCAGCCTTGCGCTTTCCTGCGTTCCGCCAATCAGCCACAGCATAAGGGTTTAGGTGACAGGGATCAGGTTTCAGGGGTCAGGGCATTTAGCAAACCTGATCCCTGACTCCTGACCCCTGACTCCTAGCTAGCCGTCTAACTGCTTTGTCAAAAGCTGGTTCGTCAGCTTCGGGTCGGCGCGGCCGCCCGTTTGCTTCATCACCTGACCGACGAAGAAGCCCAGCATGTTTTTCTTGCCGCTGCGGTATTTTTCCAGTTCGGCGGGGTGGGCTTCTAGCACCTTGGCGATCGCCGTTTCGATCACTGCCGGGTCGGAGATCTGGATCAGCCCTTTCTTTTCTACTAACATTTTGGCAGAGCCGCCCTGGGTCAGCAGTTCTGGCAGAATGTCTTTGCCGATTTTGGTGCTGATCGTGTTGGACTCGATCAGCCCGATCATTTCTGCGAGGCTTGCTGGCGTGAGGGGCAGGTCAGCGAGGGTTTTCTTTTCGTTGTTCAGATAGCCGCTGATGTCCCCCATCAGCCAGTTGGCGGCTGGTTTGGCGGGTGCGCCAGCGGCCAGCGTCGCTTCAAAATACTCCGCCATGGCGCGATCGTCTGTCAGCACGCGGGCGTCGTAGGGCGACAGCCCCAGGTCTTCCTCATAGCGGTGACGCTTGGCGGCGGGGAGTTCGGGCAATTCGCCTTTCCATGCGGCAAGCTGTTCGGCGGAGACTTCAATTGGGCCGAGGTCGGGTTCTGGGAAATAGCGATAGTCGCTGGAGCCTTCCTTGACGCGCATACTGATGGTGCGCTGTGCGCCTTCTTCCCAGAGACGAGTTTCTTGCACCAGGCGATCGCCCGCCTCCAGCGCCGCCGTTTGTCGTTCAATTTCGTAGTTGATCGCCCGCTCGATGGCATTGAAGGAATTCATGTTTTTGATCTCGACCTTCGTACCAAATTGCTCGGTGCCGACGGGGCGGATGGAAATGTTCACGTCGCAGCGCAGCGAACCCTCCTGCATGTTGCCGTCCGACACGCCCAGATAGCGAACAATCCGGCGCAGCTCGCGGGCATATTCCGCCGCCTCTGCGCCTGAACGCAGATCGGGTTCCGACACGATTTCGATCAGCGGCACGCCCGCCCGGTTGTAGTCCACCAGCGAAAAGGTCGAGCCAGAGAGGCGATCGCTCCCTCCGTGCACCAGCTTGCCCGCATCTTCCTCCATGTGCAGCCGCGTGATGCCGATGCGCTTGCGAACGGGCGCGCCGTCTTCACCGTCTAGCTCGATTTCCAGCCAGCCATGCTCGGCGATCGGCAGGTCATATTGGGAAATTTGGTAGTTTTTGGGCAGATCGGGATAAAAATACTGCTTGCGGTCAAACTTGCTGTAGGGCGCAATCTGGCAGTTCAGCGCCAGCCCTGCCTTCACCGCATATTCCAACACCTTTTGATTCAGCACAGGCAGCGTCCCTGGCAGCCCCATACACACCGGGTCAATATTCGTATTGGGGTCAGCGCCAAAAGCCGTTGAGCTATTGGAAAAAATCTTGGTTTCGGTGCTGAGCTGACAGTGCGTTTCCAATCCAATGACAGCTTCGTACTGGGTTTTGGTGGCGGTGGTGGTCATAGGAAATTGATTTGTCCGTTCTGAAGGGCCAGCCGTATCTTGTGCGCTCTAACTTGTGTTTTGACTCCTGTGAAGGCTCTGATTTCGAGGCTCTGATGTTTTGTTTTGATTTTGCTCTGAGAGTTTGCTCTGATGTTTTATTGTATCGCTGCAACTCCCGGATCAATTCTGCCGATTTCAGAGTTTGAGAGCAGCCGATCTTGGAGTAGGCTAAGGCATAAATGTAGAGACCCCTGAAAGCCATGGCTCTAAATTGGGAAGTTGGTTTGTCATCGCTGGTGAGTTTGCCAGACTGAAGGCGATCGCTTGCCATTAAATCTGGATGGATTCAGTCTAGATAGATTAAGGCTGAACAGATTGAGCCTGAACAGATTGAGGCTGGACAGATTGAGGCTGGACAGATTGAGCCTGAACAGATTGAGGCTGGACAGATTGAGGCTGGACAGATTGAGGCTGGACAGATTGAGGCTGGCTAGATTGAGGTTAGATAGATAGAACAGGGGAGCGTCGGCAGGTTCGAGCGCGAAACTGATGTAACACTGAGATGCAACACTGAATTGAGCTGTCGTGTGGAACGTGTTTGGAGAGAGGAGTGAGTACTGAATCGTCATCATTGGAGTCGCTGGTGCAGGAAATTGGAGAAGCTGTGCTGGCCACCACGGAAACCGTTGAGCAGTTAACCGGACATATGGATACGCTGGCCAAACAGGTGCAGCAGCAGGGCTACCAGATTTTTGCCCTCAGTGATACGGTGCAAACGCTGGCCGAAAATCAGGATGCTACGCTAGAGCGATTAGCTCAGTTGACCGACACGCTCCAGCGTTTAGTTGCGGCCATCGAAGATCCGGAGGGATCTGCCTGAGATTGCTTGCTGCGCTGTGGAGTGCCTGGAAAATTTCGAGTATTCTATGAATTTCTAAGAAATGCTTTCTTAGAAATTTCTGATCTTGAGAGATCTGGATGTCTTTGAAACTCCTGATGGTTGGTTTGCAAAGCTTTTGGGTTTTGTGGGAGCAAACGTTCGCTTGAGCTGGGGGTGTTAGGAGTGGGGATGCCAGCGGGCGATCGCCCCGCTCGATCGCCCAGGATGTTTGCAAAGTACCTTGTTGGGGGATGACAGCGGCCAGGACAATATGGAATTGTTTCGAGAACATGGTCGAGTCGTCGCACACACATCAGGGTTGAACCGGTCGAACCACCCAGCAGCCAGCAAGGGAGAGCAGGATCAATGGGCAAAGCCAGCACTGAGGACTATGACGTTATGACTAGGGCTGAGTCGAGGGCCGAAGAACTAAAACGCGAGTGGCGGGCGCGGCTCCAGCAAGACCACCCGAGTCAGCCCTCAACGACGCAAGACGCAATCTCAAGCTGGCTCTTGGGAGACGATCCTCAGCGGTTTGATGACATGCCCCTGGCTCAGCTTGGGGTGGCGCAGCAGGCGATGGACTATCGCTATCGCATTTTGCAGCAGCGGTATTTGGACGTGCGTCCCGAACAGGCGTATAAAAATCTGCTTCAGCGCCTCAGCAGCCTGTTCCTGATTCGCAGCAAAGTGCGAACCTGGGTGGCCCTGTCGCGCGATCGCCATCGCAGCGTGATGGACGTGCTGCAAGAGGTGATTCAAGAACTGATCCAAAACGACACCTACATCCGCCAGCAGGTGCACTGGATCGCTGGCTGCACCCCCCAACCCCGCCTGCGAAACGCCCTGATGCTGGCCAGCATTGAAGAATATTGCCTGCGCCCGATCCGCAACCAGCCGCTGCTAGTCTATCGCTTTGTCAACTATCTGCGGCGCACCCAGCGCGGCGGCATGACGCAGGTGCCCACGGGGGAGCTAATCCGGCTGGTATCGGAGGAGATTTCGCCGGACGACAGCGACAATGCTATGAGCCTGCTCGACTCTCAGGCGGTGGTGCAGCATCAGCAGCAGCAAGACTGGGAAGAGCAACAGAGCCTGCGCGAAGAGGTCAAGCAGACCTTTCTGGACTACCTCAAGCAAGAGGTGGAGCCAATGGCGGCGCAGTGGCTAGAACTGCACCTCCAGGGCAAGTCCCAAGAGGCGATCGCCACGACGCTCGGCGTTCCTGTCAAGCAGGTCTATCGCCTGCGCGAAAAGATCAGCTATCACGCGCTGCGGGTGTTTGCCGTTAAGGCCGAGTCAGAGCTGGTGATGGACTGGCTGGGCACCTCGCTGGAAAACAACCTGGGGCTTTCCATTGAGCAATGGGAGGAGTTCTACAATACCCTCACGGCTGAGCAGCAGCAGTTGGTACAGGATTTTAGAACCCTCAAAACGGCGGAGGCGATCGCCAAACATCGCGGCGTCAAGGTTAACCAGATCATGGGGGAATGGGTCAAAGTCTATTTAGCCGCTCACGCGCTCCGCAACGCCGCCCCGTCCGACAGTGCAGAATCAGCATAGGCAAGCGGCGCTATGGGACTCGGCGGCGCGATCTGGGCGAGGCATCGGCTCCCCGGATGGCGGTTTGAATCAAGACTGGGTATGCTTGAGGGAAACAAAACTCTGCGGTCAAAGCGCCGGTCAAATCGTCGATTTCTTCGCGATTTTTCCGTCTACGGGCTAGATTTGACTCAAGTTTGCTGCGGTGAAACAGACCCCCAAAAGCCGCTATCAGATCTTCGGCGATTGACGGCTAGAGCTACTGGTATTAGACGGGCTGGCTTGAATAGATCACGGCTTTGCTTTGAACCTTTGCTTTGAAATGGTGTGCTGACGGGTGCTAAGGTTTTTTACTTTTGTAATGCTTCTGTTTTTGTGATGCTTCTGTTCCCCCCGGTTGAGAACGGTACGTTTCTATGGCCTTCCCGCTAGATAAAAAAGCCGGGACAACATCTGCCGAGGCTCAGTATCGGTCGGTTTTGTCTCACTTTCCCGATGACCTCGCTGAAAAGATCGATCTGCAACGCATGTTTGTCCTGGTTGATGGAATTTTGCCGTTTGAGGCATGTTTGTATTACCAGGTGCTGCCGCTCTGCTTAGACGGCAATTGCTTGCTGCTGGGCATGGTTCATCCCGAAGATAGCCCCGCTGCGGACTATGTGCGGCGCATCATTGCCTATCACAACTACTATCCCCAGCCACAGCCCATTTCTTCGACGGCGCTCCAGGCCGCGCTCTCGGCATATTTGCATTACACGGGTAGCCGTTCAGCCCAGCCTCCGGTTAATCCAGCGTTAGCCCGAGCGGCAGAACCGTCCTCGTCCCCTCAGGAAGACGACCGCAACGCGCTAGAGGCGGAAGCGGCTCGCGCTCAGCGGGCTTCGGAGCGGGCTTCGGCCCGCGCCCGCGCCGAGCAAAAGCTAAGCCGCAACTTGCAAGCCACGCTTGTAGTTGATAGTCCCGAAG
>RFIF01000311.1 GCA_003695655.1 Cyanobacteria bacterium J069 | reverse complement strand
GATCTTCACAGTCTCATTACCAAAGCTTTGCCCCCAATCCCCGGTTTTCGCCAGAAGATCGATTTATAGGGGCGGAACCTGGGTTTACTAAGAACTAGGAGAACCGTTCCTGTTTCAGGATCTGGTCAGAGTTCAGCAGCAGAGGTTTCACTACATGGTTTGGGCGCTTCCCGGTCGCGCCAGCGTCTCCACACAAGCGCTGGTAGAGCGAATTTTGTCTACGGGCCACATGACCCGCAAGGAACATCTTCAGCTTGCCGCCACCATTCTGGCAGACCAGCGTTTGACGCAAGCCGAGCGCTATCAGGTTAGCCGCGTGTTTGACGAGTTGCAGGCGGGACGGGTGGTGCTAGTGGATTAGTGCTGGGTGGGTTTTGGATGGGGCGATCGCCAGTCTTCACTTTAGGTATCCAGTCATCACTTCAGGCATCACCCAAAGGCAACATTATCAGGCAACGTTAGCGGAACTTCAGCCAGTCTTCACGCCTGTCGCCACCAGATTAGCAAGGAGCTATGAGGGCCTCGGCATTAATTTGTTCGTTAATTTGTTTGTTAATTTCCTGATGAAGACTATTTTTATATCAAGTGTCTAAATGCAAGTGTCTAAGTGATTGTCTAAATTGAGCGATTGTCTAAATTGAGCGTCTCGTCAGTTGTTCCAAGGGTGTTGGAATTGTGCCCGAAGCATCGTCCGTAGTCATGCCACAAGTCACCATCATCGTGACGCAGCGAGAGCGGTTTAGCCTCAGCCAGGTTTCGCTGGACAGCCTGCTGGCAGACTATCGCGACTATCCATTTGAGCTGATCTACATAGACGGCAACTCGCCGCAACCCGTGAAGCACTATTTAGAGCATCAGGCAGCCACCCATTCCTGGATGAGGCTGATCCGCCGGGAGCGCTATCTGCGGTCTAATGAAGCCCGGAATCTGGCGTTGCCGTTAGTGCAGCACACCGACTATGTCGTATTTTTGGACAATGACGTGGTGGTGCAGCCGGGATGGCTGCGATCGCTCGTCACGGCTGCCGAGCAAGAACAGGCGGCGATCGCGGCTCCGCTAATTTTGCAGGGCTATCCCCATGCTGACGCGCTAGAAATCCATGTTGCGGGCATTACGACGAAGTTTCATCCCCGTCGCTGGGGTCAGCGCTGGTTTGAGCAAAAGCAGCTCATGTCTGGCGTTTCGCTAGCGCAAGCAGAACCCCAACTGCGGCGGACCGTGGTAGACGCCGTCGAGTTTCACTGCCTGATGGTGCGCTGGGATCGGTTGCAGCAGGTGCAGTTGGATGAGCGATTCGACAGTCTGGCCAGCCATACAGATCTGTCATTTCAAGTGGCGGCGCTGGGCGGCCAGCATATTCTCGAACCGGCTTCCCGCGTGATTTTTCTGAACCCGGAACTGGTGCCACAGTTCGACGCGACCGATCTGCCGTTTTATCGCTTCAAGTGGAGCGAGGGCTATACGGCGCAAAATTTTGCCCATGCGGTGCGGAAGTGGGGGCTGGCAGCGAATGACCCCAGCATTGGGTCGATCTGGCGCTGGGTGATTAAAAATCGGCAGATTCCAGCACGGCTGTCGGTGTCAGACAATAGCCTGGAACACAGACTGCTGAGGCTTTGTGGCGATCGCCGCTGTCCTGGCTGGCTGCGAATGGCGATCGAGGGCTGGGTGCTGCGGCAAACCTTTCCGGCGGCGGGGCTGCGAGCAGAGGGGCTAGAAGCAAACTCGTCTGAGCTAATCTCGGTGTAGGCCATTTGAGAGCTGGCTATGTCCCCGCTGGTTTCGGTCGTGGTCACCGCATTTAACCAGGCGCGGTTTCTAACAGATGCCGTGAATAGCGTGCTGCGCCAAGACTATGCCAACCTTGAGTGCTGGATCATCAACGACGGCTCCACAGATGACACCGAAACGATCGCCCAACGCCTGACGCAGCAAGACCCGCGAGTACAATATCGGGCACAGCCCAACAGCGGCGTGTCGGCAGCCCGTAACCTGGGGGCACAGTGTGCCCGAGGGGAGTGGGTACAGTTTTTGGATGGCGACGACTGGATCTCCCCCGACAAGCTGTCGCGCCAACTGGCAGCGGTGGCGGGGAGGAATCCTGAAGGGCTGGTGATTTACTCTGACTATGAGCGCGTCGAGCGATCGGGACAGCGTCAACGTTGTGAAATTGGGGAACAGCCCATCCCGTCCCTGGCGCAGCGGCTAGTCGTGTGCCCCGATCGCCTCGCCAATAGCCCCTTTCCCCTGCTCCAACAGGCAATGTTGCTGCATCGGTCAGTCCTGGTGCAGTTTCAGTTTGACGAGACGCTGCGGGCCTGTGAGGATCGGGCATTTGGGCTGGCGCTGCTGCGGGGGAGCGCAACGTTTGTGTATGTGCCAATGGTGGCGGCGTTTTATCGGCAACATGGGGCAAACCTGACGCAAAGTGCCCAGACACTGCGGCGGGCTTACGCCGCGCTGTTCCAAATGGTGGGCGATCGCCATCCCGATTTACTGCCCTACTGCCAGCCCAGCCTCCAGCATTTGCTAGATGCCACACTGGAAGCGGCAGAATATGACCTGTTTCAGGCAGCAGCCGCGCTTGTCGAATTCCCGTTCTTTCTTCTGGGCGGAACGCTGCGGGTTCGCTCTTGGCGCGAGTTACAACTGGCGGTGGCGCTGCGTCGGCTGCTGCCCGCCCGCTGGCTCTATCCCCACCAGCGCGGCCCCAAGCTGCGATCGCTCCTGGCAAGATTGGGACAGTTAGGGGTTGGGGGTTAGGTTT
>RFIF01000310.1 GCA_003695655.1 Cyanobacteria bacterium J069 | reverse complement strand
TTACGCGGTTGGATGATTTTTCGCGGGCGCAGCCCGCGAAAAATCATCCTGAATCTATGAAAACTCGTTTCAACTGCGTAAGTCCTGTCTGTTGATGAACCAGTTTTATTAGGGAAAGCCTGGTTCAATCGGGCTTTTAATCAAAAAGCCAAAAGCTTGTCAGTCAAAAGTCTCAGGACTTACGCAGTTGAAGCGTGTTTTATAGACCTCTGGATGATTTTTCACGGGCTGCGCCCGCAAAAAATCATCCAACTGCGTAAGTCCTAAGTCTGTTATGAATGAATTGCGAAATGCTGACGGAATTAAATCTCCGCCAGCATTTATTTTTGTGGTGATGGTTGCCAAAAGCCGTTCGGAGACTACGCCCGAAGCATCTTACACCTGAAGCATCTGGCGAACCGCGGCTTCAGCCGTTTCGACTGCGCCGTTCATATAGCCCTGGGAATCCAGAGAGCAGTGTTCGCCAGCAAACCAGAGATTGCCAACGCGCTCTATTTCGGCTCCGGCGATCGCCGTCCATTGTCCCGGTCGATAGCAAGAATAGGAACCCAGGGCGTAGGGTTCGGCCGCCCAAATCGCCCGCAGCGATCGCCCGTTCTGGGCAGCGGCGATGCCTGGAAAAATCTGCTCCAGATCCGCAGTTAGCGCTTTGGCCTGCGCGGCAGGGCTGTCGGCTGCCAGCGCCAACCCCTGCTTTCCTGCCCGCAGGTCTGTAACCCAGGCACTGGGGCCGGGCAAGTAGCGGGCGCTTTCCCAGGTGTTCTGAAAATCCAGGTCGGTGTAGACGCTGATGGTGGAACCGTAGCGGGTGCGCCAGATGCGTTCTTGGAACGGAACGGCTAGTTTGCTGCTGGTGCCGTAGCCCAGTTCGGCGATCGCCTTTTGTTTCACCGGGGGCAGATCGACCGCCAGTTCTAACTGCCGCAAGACAGAAAACGGCAGCGTAATCAGCACTTTTTCGTAAGCCCGCTCGATACTCTTGCCGTCTTGTCTTAGGCTGACGCGGTAGCGACCGTCTGGCGCAATGCGGATGGATTCCAGGGCGGTGTTGAAGGCGATCGCCTCCCCCACTTTTTGCGCCAATACTTCAGGGATGGACTGGTTGCCGCCCACCACATGCCAGCGCTCATCGCTGTCGCCGTAGGTGCTCCACTGCCCTACCTCTGTGCCAATCAGATAGAGCATGTTCAAACACGACATATCTTCCGCATCGCGTCCAAACTCGGTGATGTAGGCTACGCGCACCAGTTGATTGATCACTGGATCAAGGTCGGCCGCGTTCAGATAGTCTGCCAGCGACAGGCGATCGAGCCGGACAGCATGGGAATTGTGCTGACGATAGGTGACGGTCTTGCCCACTGCCAGCAAATCCTGCGTAATCTGTGTGGCCAGGGGGGCAAAAGCTTCGACAACGGCTGCGTGGGACACTTTCTGCCCCTGGAAATACAGCACTTCTGGCTCTAGCCCGACATCGGCCGTGCGCAGGTCAGACAGCTCCAGCCCCAGCTCCTCGACCAGAGCGCGGACATGGGTATGGCGGGTGTCGATAAATTCGCCGCCCAGTTCCACGGTGCCGGGGAGTCCGTTGGGGTTGCGCACACTCCGCAGCCGGCCGCCGATGCGAGGACTGGCTTCGATCACGTTAAAGGGGACGCCCGCCTGCTGCAAGCGATAGGCCGCTGTGAGGCCGGCGATGCCTGCGCCTACGATCAGCACTGGCGATTGGGTGGCGGCGCGATCGCGGATGGGCGGCGGCGACGCGGGCAGCGATCCGCCCTGAAACGTCCCCTTTAGCCCTCTACCGCTCAGTCCCAGCGTGCCCCCCAAGAGAGCACCAACCTGCAACATGCGCCGTCGTGACAGACTGGCTTCGAGCCACTCGGTGGCTTCGTCTGGGGGTATCTGGGTTTGCTGAGAAATTTGAGAAATTCGATAGGCTCGACGAAAAAGGTTAATGAATTGGCTTCTAGACATAAAGAGCGCGTTGAGAAATCAGGCGAGGCGGACTCAGAGCGCGATCGCCCGGTGTCTTTCCAGGTTTCGTCTCTAAATCACTGCGTCTGCGATCGCCACACTAGCGCTTTTTTTAGCGAACGGGTGTAAATGCGGTTTACCCAGTGGTTCACCCAATTACGAGAGCAAATTACGAGAGCAAAACAGGTCGCGCCGTCCCTAATCTGAAACCACGCCGCTTTGGGGAGCCGATTCGCGGCTGGGCTGGGTTTTGTTGAAATAAGTTTCTAGCACCTGTTTTACCATCGGCGCTGCGACCTTACCACCGCCGCCTTCGGCCGAATTTTCGATAAAGGCGACGACCACAATTTCGGGATTGTCAAACGGAGCATAGCCGCCATACCAGGCATGGGACTTGCGCGGCGGGTCTTCGGCGGTGCCCGTCTTGCCTGCGTTGGGCGGCAGATCGGGCGTATTCATTACTTTGCCTGTGCCGCCAGCCACCACACGCCGCAAGCCATCTCGCAAAATTCTCAGCGTGCTAGGACTAAGGCCGACGGGCGTGCGCCAGCTTCGAGCTTCTTCCTGGTCTTTCAGCAAGTGAGGACGTACCAGGTCGCCCCCATTTGCGGGTACGGCGAACATCGCCGCCACCTGCAACGGCGAAGCCTGCATGTATCCCTGGCCAATGGACATATTAATGGTGTCACCGATAAACCACTCTTCGTCCAGATTCTCGCGCTTCCAGTCGGGATCAGGAACAAGCCCTGCCGATTCTTCATCCGATAGCTCAATCCCCGTCTTGCGACCAAAGCCGTAGCGCCGCGTCCACTGGATCAGCGGTTCATGACCCATGCCCATCGCGGTTTGATAGAAAAAGGTGTCACTGCTCCAGGCCATAGCTCCGCGAAAATCGAGGGTGCCGAAGCCAGCATTATTCCAGTCCCAAAATTTGATGCCGCCGACCTCAATATAGGGACGGGTGCGGAGTGCAGTGCTGGGCGAATAGCGACCAGACTCAAGTGCTGCCGTAGTGGTGACGATCTTAAACGTGCTAGCAGGGGGATAGCCCTGGAGGGCGCGGTTAACAAATGGATAGGATTTGCCCTGAAGCTCTTGCCACTGGGCATCGGTAATATAAGTCGAAAACAGGTTGGGGTCGAAGGCGGGCCGGCTGACCATGGCCAGCACGGCTCCGTTGCGCGGGTCGAGGGCGACGATCGCCCCCCGGCGATCGCCCAGCACCGTTTCCGCCGCTTGTTGCAAATCCAGATCTAGCGTCAGCGTGACGGTACTGCCAGCGCGGGCGGTTTTTTCGCCCAGCACCCGCAGCACATGGCCCATGCCATCCACCTCCACCTGCTGTCCGCCCCATTGCCCCCGGAGTTGCCGCTCAAAAGCAGACTCCACGCCCATTTGACCGACCACATCGCCCAGACGATAGCCCTGGTCACGCTTTTGCTCTAAATCTTCATCCGACAGCTCCCCAGTATAGCCAAGCACATGGGCGGCCAGGTCGCCATTGGGGTAGTAACGCACCGCTTCTGCCTGCACCTGCACCCCTGGCATCTGCTGGCTAAACTCAGCCAGCGCTGTTACCTGAGCCGGGCTAAGGCCGCGGGCAATCCGCAGCAGCTCTGGCGAGCTATAGCCAGCCTGCTCCAAGCGCTTTTGGATGTTGGCTTCGGGAATGTTGAGAATGCTAGAAAGCCGCTTGACGATGGGCTGCCAGTTGGCCTGACGGTTGGCGATCGGCCAGAGGAAAACGGCATAGGACAGCCGGCTGCCCGCCAGCGTGCGTCCCTTGCGGTCGAGAATGCGTCCCCGTTCGGGCTGTCGCGGAATCAGCCGCACCCGATTATCGTCCGCCAGTTGTCGATTGTAGGGGCCTTCAACCAGTTGCAGGTAGGCCAGACGGGTGCCGATGCCCCCGATCAGGGCGGCTGAGACGGCGAGCATCACTACCAGCGCCTGGTAGGATTTACCCACGGTGCGACCAGTCTGTTGCCGCACAGTTGGCGGATTTTGCGTCAGCGTCATAGGTTCAAACGCGCTCTCTAGCAGTGCCTTGGGGCAAAGTTTCGGCAAAGGATTCACATAGTTTACCGCCATTACTGCCGTTCAGGGCGATCGCCCTTTCGATCACCTGATGCTAAGGAGACACCAATCTGTCGATGCCCCTTAAGACTCAACCTGTTCCGGCGATCGCGCAAATGGTATATTACGGAACCGTTGAATGCCCTGGCTTCCTGAAAGATAGAAGAGAAGCTGACTCAAAAACAACTGCCTCTTAACGTATTGCCAATCGCGATCGGCGATCGCCCTGCAATTGCGACAAATTGCGATAACGAGACAAGATTCGTGACTCAAAATAGCGCTTGTGCTTACTCCAGAGCAAGTTGGGGAAAAATGGTCTTAAGCCTGCGTCTCAAGCCTGAGAATTGCTCAGCCATCTGAAGAATTCCATTCAGATTAGAGACTGCATCCCTGATCCTTTAGGATGATGTACAAGCATCGAGGTCAGTCTATCGAGGTCAAGCGCTAGCCCGCACAGCCTCAAGCCCCCGCTTTAAGACCCTCGAATGACTCGAATGAGTAGTTGCCCAGTTTTACTCAGAATTGCCACAGGGAATTTGCTACATGGCGCAGACCATTACCCCCAACCCATCCACCGTGGAAACCGAAACCCAATACGACGTCGAACTCCGCAAAGTCTTCAAAGTCTTTGATGGCTACACCGCAGTTCGGGGCATCGACCTCGATGTTCGACAAGGCGAGTTTTTCAGTATTCTGGGCCCCTCTGGCTGTGGCAAAACCACAACCCTACGACTCGTGGCCGGGTTTGACGAGCCAACCTCTGGCGAAGTGTTGCTCCAGGGCAAGTCGATGGTGGGCGTGCCGCCTTATCGCCGCCCCGTCAACACCGTGTTTCAAAGCTATGCCCTGTTTGGTCATATGACGGTGTGGGATAACGTCGCCTTTGGGCTGCGCCTCAAAAACAGGAGCAAGACCGACGTGCAGAAAGCTGTAGGCGAGGCGCTGGAGCTGGTGAAGATGGAATCCTTTGCGCGGCGCTATCCGGCTCAGCTATCGGGAGGACAGCAGCAGCGGGTGGCCCTGGCGCGGGCACTGGCAAACCAGCCGACAGTAGTGCTGCTGGATGAACCGCTGGGGGCCCTGGACTTAAAACTGCGCAAGGAAATGCAGGTGGAACTCTCGACACTGCATCGAGAGCTAGGCGTCACGTTTATTATGGTGACCCATGACCAGGAGGAAGCCCTCAGCCTGTCTGACCGGATTGCGGTAATGAATGAGGGGCGGGTGGAGCAAATTGGCACGCCCAGTGAAATTTATGAGTTGCCAGCGACGCCGTTTGTGGCTGACTTTATCGGTGAGACAAATCTATTCCAGGGATATGTGGCAGCGTCAGACCCAGCGCTGATCAAGGTAGAAACAGAGCGCGGGCTGGCAATGCTGGTGAAACCTACAGATGCTTGCCGAGGCGTGGCGGCAGAGCCAGTCGTCGTTAGCGTGCGTCCGGAGAAGGTTCGGCTCTCGCTTGAGCATCCCGGTAGCGAAATGAACTGTTTTGAAGGGCGGCTCCGGCACACTATGTACCTGGGAACACACGTCCACTACGTTGTTGATCTGCCGACAGGGGACATGGTGACGGTTATGCGTCCAAACCGACCGGAGCGGATGCCCCAACTGGATACGGTCGTGTACGTGTCCTGGGCTGCTTCAGATGCATTGCCGCTTGCTGCTCCACCTGAAAGCTAGGTTCGATTGATGGTCGATTGATTTCAGCTAACGCTGACAAACCATGTTTGCAGAAGGTTACAGCTAGTGCGATCGCCCTTAAATCCGTTCGCAGATCTTAAATCCGTTCGCAGATCTTTCAACTCTCGGTCAGGCAAATTCTTGGTCGGGCAAATTCTCGGCCAGGCAAATGTTCTAACTGTGGCAGCTTGGGGCAATCGCAACTAGCAATTTCCTGTCGGAAGTGCTTTTGCTTGGAATGGTCAAAGCGCTGAGCAGATACTCGACTGCTAAGCATTCAGGTTTGGCGTAGTTTCTATTGGTCAGCAGTTTTAGGAGTTTTGCGATGCCTCCCTATGGATTTTCCAGTTTTTTCAATTCTGAGCGGTCTCCCAAGCGGATTACCAGCAGCAGTCGCCGCCGCTTCTTGCAGCTTTCGGGTGCGGCCTTTTCTGGCGTGCTGCTGAGCAACTGTGCCCGCAATATTGGCACTGCGGGCAGTTCCGCTTCTCCAGACTCCAGCACCGCCTCGCCACCTGCCGGCGGCGACGACACGCTTTATGTCTATGGCTGGTCTGCCTATATTGACGAAACGTTACTCAAAGATTTTGAGCAAGAAACCGGGATTAAGGTCGTAGCGGATATTTACGATTCCAACGAAACCATGCTGGCGCGGATGCAGGCAGGCGGCGGCAGCCAGTACAGCATCATCTACCCCTCCGATTACATGGTGGAGCAGATGATCGAAGCCGACATGCTGCTGGAAATCGACCAAGACCGGGTGCCCGGCTATGCCGACTTGCTGGAACAGTGGCAAGACCCCCCCTATGATCCGGGTAATACGTTCAGCATTCCCTACACCTGGGGCACGACTGGCCTAATCTACAACAAAGAGCTGGTCACAAAGCCAATTGTGGACTGGGAAGACCTGTGGGAGCGCAAATCGGAGCTGTCGCGCAAAATGACGCTGCTGAACGATGTGCGCGAAGTGATGGGCGTGGCGCTGAAGATGCTCGGCTATTCCAACAGCACCCAAGACCCCAAGGAAATCGAAGCGGCTTACAAAAAGCTGCAAGAGCTGAAGCCAGTGATCAACTCCTTCACAACAGACGGCTGGCGAGATCAGATGGCGGTCGGTGACTTGGCCGTCGCCCATGCCTTTTCGGTAGACGGCGTTGACATGGTGCTAGAAAACGACGCGCTGGACTATGTAGTGCCAGCCAGTGGAGCAACCGTGTGGACAGACACGATCGCAATTCCCAAAACGGCTCCAAATGTAGAAGCTGCCTACAAGTGGATTGAGTATTCAAACGCGCCAGAAACCGCCGTCAAAAACCTGGGGCGGCTGAAATTGCCGACGCCCAATCAGAAAACGCTGGCTCTGCTGCCGAAAGACCTCACCGACAACACCGATTTATTCCCGCCAGAGTCGGTGCTGGCCAAGTGCGAGGTACTTGCCAATGTGGGCGAAGCGGTTGATATTTATGATCGCTACTGGACGCAGTTGACCAGTTCCTAAGTCATCTAAAGTCATCTAAGTCATCTATACCTATGGCAACATCTGCCCCGTTTTCTCCGACGCCAGAAGTGAATCCGCAGCCCAGCCCCGCAAAAGGACTCAAGCAGCGGCTGGCTGGGCTGATTCAACCCTTTATTTTGCTGGCTCCAGCAGGCGTGTGGCTGCTGCTGCTGCTGGTTGTGCCGACGCTGATGATCTTGGAACTCAGCCTGATTCCAGGTTTTCGCCCTGGATCTCAGCCGGGAGCTTACGGGTTGGGGAATTATGGCAAGATCTTTGAGCTAATTGATGGGCAGGCGATTTATCTGTGGGTGATTGGTCGATCGGTGTTTTTTGCGATCGCCAGCACCCTGCTTTGCTTACTGCTGGGGTTTCCCGTTGCCTATTGGATTGCGGTGATGTCGCCGGATCGGTGGCGCAATCTGCTGCTAGTGAGCTTTGTACTGCCGCTGTGGACTTCCTCACTGCTGCGCTCTTACGCCTGGATTACGATTCTGCGCCCAAGTGGCGTGCTGAACTCCCTGCTGAGCGCCCTGCGCCTGCCAACGCTGGATATCCTGAACACGCAAACGGCGGTGATGATTGGGCTGGCATATAACTTTTTGCCTTACATGGTGCTGATTCTTTACGCTTCACTGGAGCGGCTGGATAAACGCCTGCTAGAGGCCGCCGCCGACTTAGGCGCGACACCGCAGCAGGGCTTTTGGAAAGTGACCGTGCCCCAGACGCTCCCTGGCATCGCCGCCGCCAGCCTGCTGGTGTTCATCACAAGCTTGGGCGACTTTGTGGTGCCAGAACTGTTGGGCGGTGCTTCTAGCATGACCATGGCTCGCCTGATCTACAACCAGTTTCTGGGTGCGACGCGCAACTGGGGCTTTGGCTCAGCTCTCAGCATGGTGCTGATTGGCGCAATGGGGCTGGGCATTTTGCTGCTGCTGAAATATGGCGATCGCAAGCTAGAGAATTATTAGGTTCCAGGTTCCAGGTTTCAGGTTTCAGGTTTCAGGTTCTAGGGGTTAGCGATAAGAACGATTCCAACACTCCAGCGC
>RFIF01000309.1 GCA_003695655.1 Cyanobacteria bacterium J069 | reverse complement strand
TGCATCAGGGATTAGAAGGGCAGACACCTATTGATGTGTATAAAAAAGGATACAGGATTCATGCTTCTACACGTATGCTAATTTGATTTGTCATTACAGATAGGGGTCAGGGATCAGGGGCTAGAGAGCTTGCGTCGCAACGCTGACGCCAACAGGGATCAGGATTGAGGGAAATTGCTGGAAGCGCTGGTGTGAATCCAACGCGCAGGCGTGAACAGGACTGACCTCGATCGCCCTATCTCTCATCCCCATGGCAAAGCTCTATCAGCGTTAAACTGCGTCAACCTTATGGCCTCCTCTGTGATCTTCCCCTCAGCGCGATCGCCGTTTCGGTGGCGTCAGATGCTGGGGCTAACGGCCGTGCAGTCAGCGATCAGCCTGATGTGGGTGATCTATGGAGCCTATGTGCCCCAACTACTGGAACAATTTGGGATGCCGATCAGTTTGGCGCTGGCGATCGCCTTTCAGCCGCTAATGGAGAGATGGTTTGACGGAGCACAGCGCTGGGTCGGCGTGCAGCCGCCTTGCTCATCGGGATTGCTCTAGTTTGGCAATGCCAGCAGGCTCCTGCTTCTGGGTGATCCCCTGTCGCCCGACCGCATACCCCCGTCTGGGCAGTTCGTTTTCCTCAGGTCAGGTGAGGTCTTCAACCAGGCGCAGCGCTTATTCTAATAGGCATAGAGGTTAACTCTCAGTTGCCTGATGACAGGCACCTCTTATATGGGAAACGGGGCTAAGGGGGCTTGCCCCGTTTTTCTTTTTTAGTTTTTCTTTTTTTTAGCTTTTCTTTATTTAAAGCTTGAAATGTCACGCTCTAGGGATTCAACCTGTGACGCTTTACGGGTTAAACCGGACGCAGAATGAGCGTTGAGCAGTCAGGGTTTTGATCGGAACTCTGAAAGCATTGCCTGCTATACAGTAAGGCTACACAGTAGGGCTATACAGTAGGAGCAGACAAATTGCAGTACGAGTAAAGTTGGATGTCAATCTGGCTGCCTTGAGTTGTTTGCTAATCCCTGCTCTTAACCCCTAATCCCTTCAAATGCCTGAGCTGCGCTTTCAGATTGAGTGGCCCGACGGTTCCCAAGAGCTATGCTATTCACCTTCACTAGTGATTAAGGATTACTTCGCACCGGAGCAGGCCTATCCGCTGGATGATTTTGTGACGCGATCGCGCACGGCGTTGCGAATTGCCAGCGATCGCGTCCAGGCAAAGTATGGAATGCCCTGTAGTTTGGCGCTGGGGCAACTGTCTAGCATCGAGCGCAAAGCCACGCAATATGCCGAACTGCCAGCCCCCCAGGTCAAAGTCCTGAAGTTCGTCGAATAACCTGATCCCTGACGCCTAAAACCTGGCCCCTCTAATTTTGGGTTGGCGATTCGAGAATTTGGCGAGATTGGCTCTGGTTTTGCCCAACCCCCAACACCTGATCCCTAACCCCTGATCCCTACTTCGCGGCTGGATGCTGCGCCAGCACCTTCTGCAAATACTGCCCCGTGTAAGATTCGGGCACTTTGGCGACCTGCTCCGGCGTACCCACTGCGATAATCTGCCCGCCGCGATCGCCCCCTTCTGGGCCCAGATCGATCACCCAGTCGCAGCAGCGGATCACGTCCAGGTTGTGTTCGATCACCAGCACCGTGTTGCCCATGTCCGTCAGGCGTTGCAGCACGTCCAGAAGCTTGTGAACGTCATAGAACGAGAGTCCGGTGGTGGGTTCGTCGATCAGGTAGAGCGTTTTGCCCGTGGCGCGGCGCGAAAGTTCCGTCGCCAGCTTTAGCCGCTGCGCTTCGCCGCCAGAGAGCGTCGGCGCAGTCTGCCCCAGCCGCACATAGCCCAGCCCCACATCCACCATCGTTTGCAGCTTGGCAGAAGCCTTGGGAATATTCTCGAAGTAAACCAGTGCCTCTTCCGCCGTCATGTTCAGCACGTCGGAAATCGACTTGCCCTTGTACTTCACTTGCAGCGTTTCGCGGTTATAGCGTGCGCCCTTGCACACCTCGCACTGCACGTACACATCCGGCAGGAAGTTCATCTCGATCACGTTGACGCCCTGACCGCCGCAGGCTTCACAGCGCCCGCCCTTGACGTTAAAGGAAAACTGTCCGGCTTTGTAGCCCCGCGCCTTCGCCTCAATGGTTTCGGAAAACAGGTCGCGAATCACGTCAAACACGCCCGTGTAGGTCGCGGGATTAGAACGCGGCGTGCGGCCAATGGGCGACTGGTCGATGACGATCGCCTTGTCGAGGGCAGCCAAGCCTTGCATTTCCGCCATTTCCTTGGGCTGGGGAACCTTGCGCCCAAAGTGGTGTTGCAGCGCTGGATACAGCAGCTCGTTGATCAGCGTCGATTTGCCAGAGCCAGAAACCCCCGTGACGCAGACGAACTTGCCCAGAGGAATGTCTACATCCAGGTTTTTCAGGTTGTTGCGGCGGGCATTGCGGATTTTCAAACTGCGGCTGTTGCCTTTGCGACGCTCGGCAGGTGTCTGAATCACGCGCCGTCCGGAGAGATACGCGCCCGTCAGCGACTCTTCCGCTTCCAGCAGATTTGGCAACGAGCCATAGGAAACGATGTTGCCACCATGGACGCCCGCGCCGGGGCCAATGTCTACCAAATAGTCGGCAGCGCGGATGGTGTCTTCATCATGCTCTACGACGATCAGCGTGTTACCCAGGTCGCGCAGGCGGTTGAGCGTGTGCAAGAGGCGATCGTTGTCGCGCTGGTGTAGCCCGATGCTGGGTTCGTCCAGTACGTAGAGCACGCCCGTCAGGCCGGAGCCGATCTGCGTGGCCAGGCGGATGCGCTGGGCCTCGCCGCCAGAGAGGGTCATGGCCGTGCGATCCAGTGTTAAATAATCCAGCCCCACGTCCAGCAAAAATTGCAGCCGTGCCCGAATCTCTTTCAGCGCCAGGTCGCCGATTTGCGCCTGCCGGGGCGTGAGCTGCATCTGGTTGACGCGATTCAAGCATTCGCGGATGGAGACGCTGGCCAGATCCGTAAGGCGATATTGACCCAGGCGCACGGCCAGCGCTTCGGGCTTGAGGCGATCGCCCCCACACACCTCGCAGGGCTGGTCGATCAGGTATTGCTCCAGCTTTTGCTTAAACTGCTCCGAAGTCGATTCGCGATACTGGCGATCGAGCATCGGCAGCACGCCCTCATACTTGCGGTGATAGCCCTTGGTGTCGCGATAGCGCGAGTCGGATTCGATGTAGATTTTCTCGTCGCTGCCATACAAAATAACGTGCTGCTGGTCGGGCGTCAGCTTTTCCCACGGCGTCTGAATCTCAAAGCCAAACGCCTGCCCAACGCTGTAGAGCAGCGAGAAATAGTAGGTATTGTCGCGCTCCGACCAGGGGGCGATCGCCGCATAGACCGGCAGCGTCAAGTCGGGCACCACCAGCTCGGCTGAAAACGTGCGCAGCGACCCCAGTCCGTGGCAGTGGGGGCAGGCTCCATAGGGCGAGTTGAAGGAAAACAGGCGGGGGGACAGTTCTTCCATCACCGCGCCATGTTCGGGACAGGCGAAGTTTTCAGAGAACAGCAGCTCTAGCTGATTATTGGGTTTTTCGTCAGGATCGGCGGCATAGCGGCCGGCTGGCTCCGCCGCCATCCCTGGCAGCACAGGCAGTTGCATATCCGGATTGATCGGAAACTGCACAACATTATCCACTTCTGGCAGCGTTGCATCAATAATGGCAATGCCCTCCGACCGCTTCAGGCAGGTCGAGAGCGAATCCACCAGGCGCTCCTGAATGTTGTCCTTTTTGATCAGGCGATCGACGACAATTTCAATATTGTGGAACTGGTTTTTGTCGAGTTCGATGTTGTCGCTGAGTTCGCGCACTTCGCCATCAATGCGAACCCGCACAAAGCCCTCCGCCGCCAGCCCGGAAATCAGCTTTTTATGCGTCCCTTTTTTGCCACGCACCACGGGCGCGAGAATCTGAAACTTGGTGCGATCGGGCAGGGTCATCACCTGATCGACCATCTGGTCAATGGTTTGTGGGGCGATGGAGCGATCGCACTGGGGGCAATGCGGCTCCCCGGCGCGGCCGTAGAGCAGCCGCAGATAGTCGTAAATTTCGGTAACCGTGCCGACGGTGGAACGCGGGTTGTGGGAGGTGGATTTTTGGTCGATGGAGATGGCGGGGCTTAAGCCTTCGATCGCATCGACATCGGGTTTGTCTACCTGGCCGAGAAACTGGCGGGCGTAGGCGCTGAGGGACTCCACATAACGGCGCTGGCCCTCAGCAAAGATCGTGTCAAACGCCAGCGACGACTTGCCCGAACCCGACACGCCGGTAAATACAATCAGGCGATCGCGCGGCAGATCCAGATCCACATTCTTCAGGTTGTGCTGGCGGGCCCCGCGAATGCGAATCGTGTTTTGAGGATTAGCAGCAGAGCCAGGCTGGGCGATCGCCGTCAGCTTCGTCGCTTCAGACAGGTCTGCATTCGTCGCAGACGGTGGATGCCCATTCGCAGACTCGCCCGACGAATCAACTTTTTTGCGGCGCTTAGCTGTGTCGGCACGTTGAGGCATAGGGGCGGGGGCTAGCTGGCAGAACTGGCGGAAACCATTCTTAACATTCTACCGCTCTTGTCGAGGGGGGGCAGCAGACTCTTGAGAGCGATTCAAACGAATTTCCAACGTTTGTTCATCCTAGCGCGATCTTTTCAGTTAGTACATGGGTTCCAATTTGAGGGCGATCGCTCCTTAAATTTTGGAGTATCACGAATTTTGGAATATCACGTCGGCAACAAACTGAACCACAAGCTGGACAACTCAAGTCAACCTAATAGGCCTTACGCAGTTGGG
>RFIF01000308.1 GCA_003695655.1 Cyanobacteria bacterium J069 | reverse complement strand
GGGACGCACCAGGCGAAATTCGATGCCGCCGTTGCTAATGGTGACATCTTCTAATGCCTGCTGAGATCTGTCCCGACAATGGGGCAGATCGTCAGGATGCACCAGCGCCTCCCATTCTGCAAACGGGCGGGCATGATGGGAGGGCGAGACGCCATACAGTTCGCACACGCGATCGTCCCACACGACCTGATTGCTCTTGGCATCCCATTCCCAAACGCTCATTTTGGCGGATTGCAAGGCGAGCTTGAGTCGATCGGACAGATCTCGCAGTTGCACTTCGGTTTGTTTGCGCTCGGTGATGTCTCTGGAGATGCAGAGAATTGACGTAATGTTTGCTGGGCCAGAGGTCGGCGCATCAGACCATTCGGGGGCGATCGCCATTTCAAAGGTGCGAATTCCTTCTAGCGTTGGAGTGGAGAACTCAATGATCTGCTTTTTTCCAGTTGCCAACAGGCGATTTACGGCGGCTTCCCAGATGTTTATCATTGTTTCATCCAGCCCCATCTCGCGACAGGTTTTGCCTAGAAACGCCTCGGCGGCAATACCTGTGAGGTGGGTGAGGGATGGGCTGACGTAGAGATGACGCAGGTTTAGGTCAAACCGTTCGACGATATCGGGGGAGTTTTCGACCAGGTTTTGGAATTGTCGGTGGGATTTTTCGAGTTGTTGGGTGCGATCGCGCACCAGGTCTTCCAGGTTGGTCTTGGCGAGTTCTAGCTCGGCGGATCTGGGTAGGGCGATCGCCTTTGGAATCACCGGAATCAGTGTGGTAGCTGTGGTCAATGACACAATCGCCGTGGCAAACTTGATCCTGTCCGAAATCCAATCGTCGGGATGCCACAGTGTCCAAATCTCCATGACATGCGTCAGCCCGCAAAGTACGATAAACGCGCTAAAAAGCGGAAACATCCAGGGATAGGGCAAATCTCGCCGCTGTTGCTGCTGCCGTACAATGTAGAGCAGCGCAACTGGAATAGAGAAATGGGCCAGCGCCGTCAATCCACTCGACAGGCTATATAGCCATATCAACCAGGGGGGCCACAGATAGCATTGGCTCTGTGGTGCAAGCACCAGCATAGGTGACGGAGAACTGAGAACACCGAGCAGGCTGTAAAAGCTTGGGAGCATCTCTATTGTCCAATTCGCCTGCTCTCATTATTTACCTGAATGGATAAACTTGGCTGTGTTGCAATTGGCACCACTGGCGATCGCCCAGAACAGCATCTACCAGAGTGCAGAATGCAGAATGCCCCTGCGATGGTGCGATCGCTAGGGGCATTGATAGGGGCATTGACAGGGTGGAGGCAGAAGAACCGTTTGCCTGAATTGAGAGGCTATCGCAGCGACTCGGCGACCGTGCGGTGGCTACTCGAAAGCTGGGCCAGCTTGGCGGATACATCAGGATTATAAAGCCGCAGGTAATTCCAGTAGTTGGAGAAGACCGCTTCGACGTAGCCCTTGGTTTCGGGGTAGGGAATTTGCTCCACAAACAAGTCTGGATCGCTATAGCCAAAGCGCTCGATCCACTGGGCGATCGCCCCTGGCCCGGCGTTGTAGCTGGCGACCGCAAACAGCGAGTTGTCGCTATAGGTTTCGTGGGTGTAGTTGAGATACCAGGTGCCCAGCTTGATATTGTCGTTGGGGTTTTCCAGGTCATATTGCGGCTGGTTGAGCTTGCTGGCCACCCAGCTTGCGGTTCCTGGCATCAGTTGCATTAGCCCGGTGGCCCCGGCGGAGGACACGATCTGCCGCTCAAACCGCGACTCCTGGCGGATTAGCGCTGTCACCAACAGTGGGTTTAGCTGCATCGTTTGCGACCACTGCTGAATCGGCTCCGCAAACTGGAACGGAAAGAGCGATCGCCAATAGTCACCCTGCCGCCGCAGCGCCTGCACCTGCGACTGCACCTCTGGCTCTGTGCGGCGCACCAGGCTAGAAATCTGGAAAATGCCCTCCAGGTTGTCGCCTACGCCCAGCCGCATCAGCCCATCGGTGAACTGTTCCTCTACAGTCGGCGTTTTGCGATTGGTAAATTCCGTCTGCCACAGTGCCCAGGCATCCTGATATTGTCCCAGTTGATAGAGTTCCTTCAGCGTGTCAGAGCCTGCCAGCGGCATCGGATGCGTGGCGGGCAACTTCACCGAGGGCAGCTTCTGCCGCACGGTGGTAAAGTCGCCCACGTCCCAACCCAGCATTGTTGCCGATCGCCAGGCGTAGTAAGACTCCGGATAGCGACTGAGGACATACTCATAGGCCTGGGATGCTTCCTGAACCTGCCCCAACCGTTGCGCCCACTTGCCTACCCAGAAGGCCGCTTCGGCAGCAGGGGGACTGTCGGGATTTTCCTGAGCCACTTGTCGCGCCAGCGTCCACGCGCCCTGGATGTCGCCCTGGGCGGCCTTTTCTTCTGCCAGCATCCAGCGCAGTTCGGCGGCGGCATCGGTTTTGCTGTGGCTTTCTAGGAGCATTTGGGCGACCTGGGCTGTCAGCGTTGCCTGGGCTGCATCGGGCTTGACCAGCTTGTATTTCTCTAGTAGCGCGTCGCTAGCCCGGTCGGGATACTGACTGATGACCTGGTCGAGATAGGTGAGCTTTTCAGCGCGATCGCGCCCCAGTTGGGCCAGGCGCAGCAGCGAGGTGGGGGCTTCGGGCGAGTCGGGAAACTCGGCAACGACTTTGTTATAGGCCGTGATTGCGGTGTCGCGGCGGCCCGCTAGCTGGGCCCCGCGTCCTTCTCGGTAGGCGTTGAGCGGGGTGCGGGGGGCTTTGGCGTAGGCTTTGCCTGCTTCGCCATAGCGCTGCTTTTCCCAGTTGAGAAAGGCGATCGCCTCCCAGTCTTCTGGCTCTAGCGTGTCGGCATAGTCCTTGGTCAGCCGATCCAGGTATTGCCCGACATCCGGCAAATAGTGGCCGTGGCGAGCAATTTGCAGGAGCAGTTCGGGCTGCTTGGGGTCTTGCTTGAGCAGCGTTTTGGCGATTTCGAGCGATCGCGGATGGGCAGGAAAGCGGGCGATCGCCTCTTGCCACTGCTGCGGGTCTGTTTTGCCCAGTTCATACAGCGCCTCCACCGACACGGGCTGTTTCGGAAACCGCTTTGCCAGAGTGTTCCAGGTTTCCGCCGCCTGCCCGGACTCACCCGCCGCCGTCTGGGCCTGGGCGCGTCGAGCCAGCGCATAGGCCGCCAGCGTGTCATAGTCTTTATCCAGCCGCTCTAGCAGCGGCATAGCGGCGGCCGCCTGTCCCTGCTGAATCAGGTCGCTGGCTAATAGAAAGCGGGCCCGCTTTTGGTCGTCCGATTTTTTGCCCTGCGCCACCAGTTGCAGTTGGGCGGCTCGCTGCTGGGGCGGCTGTGTCGCCAGCGGAAACACGTCTGACTTTGGCACTTGTGGCGTTGCCAGGGCTTCAGCATCGCTGGCAGTTTGTGCCGAATCCGCAGAAGACTGGGGCCACAGCCGAACCGCTGCCCCGCCCAGCAAGAGTAAGGTCAAACCTGCGCCGATGGAGAGAAACAAGGCTCTAGCAGTTCGCTTTCGTTTCATGAGCTTGTGGGAGGTCGCTCTAAAGGACTGACGAGGGGGCTTTTTCAGCGCATTCTTGAGCGATAGTAACCGTTTTGAGGGGCGACCTGCCACCGAACGGGGCGGCGGCCGGCGACCGGGTGAAGATGAGCGGGGCGAAGAAGGGGCAGGGCGGGCCGGCGGGCGTTGACCTGAAGACCGGGAGGAGGGCGATCGCATAAAAACTCTGGAGATGCTGAGAGCGCAATCTTTCACGAAACTTATAGCTCAGAATTGCCAAATCGGGCCAGTTTTTTCAAAAGTTCAGGATTTCTACCGATGACGATCTAGGGTTCGTGTGTAGAAGAGAGTGACGGGGTGACGGGGTGGTGGAGTGATGGAGTGATGGGGTGACGGGGTGACGGGGTGACGGGGTGACGGGGTGATG
>RFIF01000307.1 GCA_003695655.1 Cyanobacteria bacterium J069 | reverse complement strand
TCCCTAGCCCGTGGGAAATGACGACGATAGGGGCAGGCCGGGCCAGCCCGTCGGGCAGCCGCAGCAGCACGCGAAACGGGCGGGGCACGCGATCGCCCAAAAGCGTCTGGCGATCGCGACTAAACTCCAGCGTGCGGGTAATAACACGGTAGGGGCCGGGTTGGCCGGGGTCGGGCAGGCCGCTCAGGGCGGGCAGCGGCGACTGGGCAGCTTCTGCCGCAGCCTCGGCAACAATTGCCTGCACCGCCGCGTCTCGATACTCGATCTGGGTGGAAAATTCTTGCCGCAGTTCTAGCAACTGCTGGGCGTTGAGGCGAATGCTGTAGGACGGATATTGCCGCAAGACGCCAATAATTGATAGACCGTCGGACTCGCTGGCTGCCAAAATTGCCGCCGCCCGAATTGCCGAAAAGCCGTTTTGCCGCGTATCGGTGCGCACGACTGCGCCCAGCCGCCGCAGCGTTTCTTCGCCCAGCGAGGAATAGAGCAGTTGCGAGATGACGACCGGATCAACCTCAAACCGCCGCTGGAGAAACTGACGTAGATCTGCCATGCCCGTTTCGCCCAAAAACCGCGAGTAGAGCTTCAGCCCGCCCTGCACTTTGCCGCTGTTGGCGTAGGTTTCCAGGTCGTCTACGGCAAGCGCGATCTCAAAGGCACCCAGGTTGACGACGACTTGCTCGGCGCTGTGGGCGGGGCGGGTGGACACCCAAGACAGCCCCAGCGACAGTCCGCAAGAGAGCGCAAACAGCGATGCTTTGGCTCTGAGCGAAAGTTGGGGCGATCGCCCAAAGGGTTGCCGCCGTGCAATCCGTTCTCGCTCTGTGCCTGTGTGGTGTGCCATAGCCTTGCTGTCAAACCCGTTGAGACTCTATTAGAGAACTCTATGTCCTCCGGAGCGTATCACACCCGGTTTCTTGCTTACTCAAGCGGAGAAAAATCGCTATTGATCAAGATCTTTGAGGACAGAACTTCGCAGAACTAACTGAGCGACAGCTTGAGTGACATCCTGAGCGACAGCTTGAGCGACATCGGTTTGACCGCCGCACTGCCTGCAAAAGCCTCAGAGTAAATGCCTCAGACTTGCTAGAAAGCCGGGTAAAGGGAGCCAGTTTTTGGTTTGCCGCAGTCTATTAAGCTTTCTGGGCCGATACAGAGAAAATGTGGCCACAAACGGTATGCTATGGCCTGAACGCCGTAGAAGCTTCAAAAAAGGGAGTTTTGGGCGGACTGCGAGCTTTGCTGTGCTGCTGAATTTTTGGATCGGGTTTGCCCTGCCCACGCTGAGTCAAAGTCTGCAATCTGTCTACCTCCCCTCCTCAAAAGCGGCGATCGCCCGTAATACCTAATCAACCCCAACCGTGTTGCAAAGGAGAGTAGGATGATCCGTTTTAACTGGCGTAAGGCACTTGCTGCTTTATTGCTGTCCGTTTTGCTAATTTCCACCGCCACTGCCTGTAGCAAAGTAGACAACTCGCCCTATGCTCAGGCTCAGCAAGACTCGACCCAGCGGGGAGCCAAAGCAGTTGCGAAAGACGCCGAACAGGGCAGCAGCTTTAACAAGTTCTTTCCAGGTTCTGGCCAGGGATATACTGTTGTCTTTTCGCAAGAGAAGAAGGGTTTTGCAGAAGCAAAGCTGAAAAAAGACGCAAAAGACGTGGCGCTGCTGTCCATTTCTGACACCATCAGCCTGCCCACAGCCGCCAAAAAGTATGAAAGCGCTACCGAAAACCTGTCTGGTTTTCCTGTGCTGGAAATCGGCAACACCCAGACTGGCATCCTGGTGGGCGATCGCTATCAGGTCAAGGCTCTCAGCCGTGATCCAGAGTTTACCAAAGAAAATCGTCGTGCCTGGCTCCAAAAATTTGACCTGATCGGCCTGTCCAAGCTGAAGTAACGGAGTGTTGACCATGAGTAAACCGATTTACGAAATCGTGGATGATTTGCCCACCAGCGGGCTAACCGTCCGTGCCCTTAAGTCCTTGGATTTCGTGGTGCCAGGTCAGTGGGAAAATTTGGTCGGTTTTGATAACACCATCAAGACCGTCACCCAAGAAACTGACCCCGCCCTGATCCAGGCGATCGGCGAACGGGCGGTGCAGCTTTATAACGACAAGTCGCAGGGCTATCAAAAGGCCCTCTGGCTCTACAACACGGTGGATAGTGCTTCGGGAGCGCTGGGAGCGGCGGCGCTGGCCAGCCGAGTCGGGCAAGATATCTCCTTCTTGGGGCTGCTCAAGCACCTCGCGCCCAAGCCAGAACAAGCCCAGAGCATTGACCTGTCTGTGAAGCTGGTGACTGAGATCGTCGCCTTTTGCCAAATCAACGGCATTCCGGGCGATAGTCTGGGCGACTTTTTGGCGGCGCTGGGCGACTATGGCGGTGAGTCGCTGCTGCGGATGGCGGCGCTGGTGTCGTTTGATGGATTGGTGCCTTTGGGGCCTGACTTTATTCAAAAGGTGGGTGCCTATATCAATGGACTGTCACCTAAAGAGCTGGAGCAAAACCAGACGTTTAAAGGGGTGAATGATCTGATTCCGGGTGGAAACTCTGAAAGCAAGCTGAATTTTATTGGCCAGAGTTTTGAGTCGGTGAAGGGCTGGATGTCGGATTTGGTGTCTCAAAAGGGACTGACTCAGGCGGGAATCGTAGACCGCTTGGTGCAGGTGGCTGATGTGTCTAAGGATAAGCTCGATTATCTGGGTGCGTTTTTAGATATTGCGGTGAAATACTATTCTCATACGGGGACGCAAACGCTGGCTCGGCGTCTGATTGAGCGGGCTGTGGCGGAGATTTAGGATTCAAGATTGGGGGCGGCAGGGCGATTCTCTTGGAAGACGCTATGCGCTTCTTCTAGAAGAAGTGCGCTTCTCCTAGAAGAAGAAGATGTTGCGCGATCGCCACTGCTTCTATATGCAGAAACCTATCGGCGCTGTTTCGGCTTGGCTCGAAGTGGCGCTTTTTTGTGATCGGCATCTTGGGGATTTGCGGGGGTTTTGGCTGCCGAGCCAACAGCCTTGGGGGATATCCCCCAAATCCCCTTTTGCAATTTTGGGGGTTTGCGAAGGGTTTGGCTGCCGAGCCAACAGCCTTGGGGGATATCCCCCAAACCCCCTTTTGCAGGGGACGAAGCGTCCCCCACACCCCCTCCTAAGGG